>JAQBPH010000413.1:0-3846 GCA_028287625.1 Chloroflexota bacterium
CCTTCGACGCGCTGTACGGGTCTGCACCCCCGAGCGGGCACCCCTCCGAGAAGGGAGGCAGGCCGTCGCCGTTCATGTACACCTTGTCGCTGGTCACCACGACGATGGCCGCAGGGGTGCGCGACCGGGCGATCGCCTCCAGCAGGTTCGACGTTCCCACCACATTGATCGCATAGGTGGCACCCGGGTTGGCCCACGCCCGCCGCACCAGCGCCTGCGCCCCCAGGTGGAACACGACGTCCGCGTCGGCCTCCTGGACGACGCGCTCGACCGCCTCCGCATCTCTGAGGTCGACGTGGTGGCCGCCCAGCGCCGGCCAGGGGCCCATGGATGCGAAGGCTCCGTCGGCGCTCTCCGGAGGGAGAGCCAGCCCGATGACGTTGGCGCCCAGCCGCTCCAGCCACAGCGCCAGCCAAGCACCCTTGAAACCGGTGAAGCCGGTGAGCAGCACGCGACGGCCGCCCCAGAATGCACGGTTCACCACACCCTCCAGGGCGCCTCGTCCCGCCGCCACATGGTGTCGAGAAGCTCCTTCTCGCGAAGAGTGTCCATTGGCTGCCAGAAGCCCTGGTGCCGCCAGGCGCGCATCTGGTCCATCGCCACCAGTCGCTCGAGAACGACGGTCTCGAGCGGCGTGTCGTCTCCGTCGATGACGGAGAGCGCGTCGGGCGACATGACGAAGAAGCCCCCGTTGATCAGTCCCTCGGATGCCTGGTGCTTCTCGGCGAAGGCCACGACGCGGTCGCCGTCGACCACCGAGCTGCCGAATCGCGCGGGCGGACGGACCACCGTCATCGTGGCCAGCCGGCCATGGGCGCGGTGAAAGGCCAGCTCCGCGGTGAGGTCGACATCAGCGACCCCGTCGCCGTAGGTGAGGAAGAAGGGTTCGCTGGCGTCGAGGTATCGAGCCACCCGCCGGACACGCCCACCCGTCAGCGTGGCCTCTCCGGTGTCGACCAGAGTGACCCGCCACGGCTCGCTGCGGCTGTCGTGAAAGGCTACGGTGTTGTCGCACAGGTCGACGGTGACGTCCGAGTTGTGCAGGAAGTAATTGGCGAAGTACTCCTTGACCATGTAGCCTCGATAGCCGAGGCAGACGATGAACTCGTGCACGCCGTGATGGCTGTAGTGCTTCATGATGTGCCAGAGGATCGGACGCTGGCCGATCTCGATCAGCGGCTTCGGCCGGAGATGGGACTCCTCGTCGATCCGCGTCCCCCGGCCTCCGGCAAGGATCACGCACTTCACGTCGCCATGTCCTCGACCGCACGCGATCCTTCCTGCCGCATCAGCCTGCCCCGTCGATCATGGCAACGAGGGCGGAGGACACCCGGGCGACGTCCGTCTCCTCGAGGATCAGCGCCGACGGGAGATTGACACCTCGTGGGCTCAGCCAGTAGGAGACCTCATTTCGTTCGCGAGCCTCGGCGGCCTCCCGACGGCCTTCGAATGGCGGCAGGGAGCTGAGCGGGTGGAAGAAGGGCCGGGAGCCGATGCCTTGCTCCGTCAACCGTCGACGCATCCCAGCGCCGGTGATACCGGGTGTGCGGTCGGTCACAGCCGTCACCATCCAGTACGAGTTGTGGACCTGCTGGGGTTCAGAGTTGAGCATCACGCCCTCGACGCCGCTCAGCCGTCTCTCGTACCAGCCGAAGATCTGCCGCTTTCGTGCCACCAGTTCGTCGATTCGCTCCAGCTGCGCAAGGCCGAGCGCTGCCTGCATCGAGCTCATCTTGTACTTGAAACCGATCTCGTCATTGAAGAAGTCGGTGTTCCCCGGCTGCCGGCCGTGATCACGGAGCTTGGCCATGCGAGCGTGCAGTGCGTCGTCGTCGGTGACCACCATCCCGCCCTCTCCGGTGGTCAACGTCTTGGAGCCGTGGAAGCTGAAGACGGAGGCGCGCCCGAAGCTCCCGGCCGGCCGTGCTCGCCACGTGGAGCCGATCGCCTCCGCCGCATCCTCGATGAGAGCGACCCCGTGCAGTCCCGCCAACTCTGTGAGCGCATCCATGTCGGGCATGCTGCCGTACAGGTCTACGGCGATGATCGCACGTGTCCGCTCGGTCAGACACGCCGCGACCGTATCTGCACGCAGGCACCACGTGTGCTGGTCCACGTCCGCGAAGACAGGCGTGGCGCCGACGTACTCGACCGGTGCAACCGAGGCGATCCAGGTGATATCGGGAACGATGACCTCGTCGCCGGGCCCGATGCCGAGCGACGCGAGCACCAGGTGGATCGCCGCGGTACACGACGGCAGGGATAGCGCATGCCGTCGCGCCGTATGTGCGGCAAATGACGTCTCGAACTGCTCGTTGAACTGGTTCGCGCCGGCGTACCATCCGGTCTCGGCGGCACGGCGGACGTACTCGACCTCGCGGGCGGTGATCCAAGGACCGGCCACCGGCATCATGGCTGCCCACCGTCCCCATCGACCACGCACCGCAGGTAACCGCTGGGCGCGACCGTGACCTGAAGGCGCGCTTCGATGTCGTCATCGATCACGAACCGGTCGTTCTCTGCGAGAAAGGCCCGCACCGCAGTCTTGGGGTTGTCGGTCGTGCTCCAGGGGCGGTCGGGGAAGGCATCCGGTGGCATGTCCTCGATCACGGTGTCGAACACGACGAGATAGGACCCGCTCTGGACCAGTGGACTGTAGAGCCGCAACTCCTCGAGGACGTGGTCGTGGGTGTGCATCGAGTCCAGCATGACCAGGACGGGCCCGGATCCGGCTGTGAGCTCCCGGACAGCGCTGATGGTGGACGGCGCCGTCGACGATCCCTCGATCAGGCGGATGCGATGAGCGAGCGGATGAGCCTCGATCGCCGCCCGGTTGTGCGCACGAATGTCGATGTCGATCCCGACCACGAATCCGTCGCCACCGATGAGCTCGAGGAGGCTTGCCGACAGCGCCAGCGAGCCTCCGCGCGCGACACCCGTCTCTACGATGACGCGCGGACGCACCCGCCACACCAGCTCCTGGATGGCGAGGATGTCAGTCGGGAACTGGATGATCGGCAACCCCAGCCAGTCGAAGTTGTACGAGTAGCGGTGCCGTCCCGCGGCGACGAGAAAGTCGTTCGCCTGCCTGTGCAGCGCCGTGTCAGCGCGAAGGCCCTCCACGTTGCGGCGTCGTTCCTCCGCGAACTCCGGGTCAACCGTCATGTCAGCACCACCAGTGGCTAGATCTGGGCGCACAGCAGGTCTCCGACGTTCGCGACTTCCCAATCAAGCATCGGCCGTACCGCCCCCGGATACTCGTTGGAGTACTCACCCCGAACCCCGTCACCCTCTGACCGGTCCACGACGTGGAACGACACGGCGTCCCGCTCGAGGATGTGGACCTGGGTCGGGTTGATCGTGCTCACCGCTGCCATCACGTAGTGGCGCCCCTCCGCGAGGAAGTTGCCAGGGATGGTGCACACCGCGCGAACCACCCCTGCTGTACGCGGATGGCTGCGCCAGCGTAGGTTGGTCGCGTCACTGGTGATGAACAGCAGTGTGCCCTCCTCGTTGCTGACGTGAAGATTCACCACGGGGCGGAGCGCCGGGTCGGGATGGAGGTGGGAATACTCGACCTCGATCTGCACAGGACGGCGGATGTCGACCTCCTCGGTGACCCGGTCCTGACTGCGAACGCGAACCGAGCGGAGGCGGACCACCTCATCGCCGGGTGCCTCGTCAGGCCGATCCCAGACCCGCTCGGCGGCAGATCCCAGCCCGGAGTCGAGGTAGGCTCGAATGACCTCCTGCGGGCCGCCGTCCACCACCACTCCACCGCGGTCGAGGAGGATCACCCGGTCGCAGAGGCGCAGGATCGCCGGCAGGGAATGCGACACGAAGAGC
>JAQBPH010000426.1:0-3605 GCA_028287625.1 Chloroflexota bacterium
GCGAGCGCCGCCGGCGAGTGCCGGCGAGGGGGGGCGGGAGCCGGCATCGGGCGCGCCAGCGCACGATGTCTTGCGACCAGACGGGGGGACGCAGTCCCCCCCGAGTAAGAACCGGCGGCAGAGCGGCCCCCCGCGAATCTCAACCGGCGGCAGAACTGCCGGGCATCTCCACCGGCGGCAGAACCGCCGCGCCTCTACACCCGGTGGCAGATCGACCGAGAGACTCTCCCGGGTGGCAGATCGGCCGAGCAACTCTCCCGACGGCAGATCGGCCGAGCGACTCCCCGGTGGCAGAGCGGCCGAGCAACTCCCCCGACGGCAGATCGGCCGAGCGACTCCCGGGTGGCAGATCGGCCGAGCAACTCACACCGGCGGCAGAAACAGCCGTCCCTCCCGAGCCGACCGGGCCGGTCAGGCCAACGGCAGGGCCAGCTCGAACTCGGCGCCGCCGTCCTCGGGGAGGCGGGCGACCACCTCGCCGCGGTGGCGGTCGGTCACGGTGCGGACGATGAAGAGGCCCAGGCCGGTGCCGGCGATCCCCCGGACGCGCTCGGCGGCGGAGCGGAAGTACTTGTCGAAGAGCCGGTCGATGTCGGCGGCGGGGAAGCCGGGGCCGTGGTCGCGGACGGTGATGCGCACGGTGCCGACGTCCCGGCGGGCGTGGATCTCGACCCTGCCCCCCTGCGGCGAGTGCTTCACGGCGTTCTCGACGAGGTTGGTGAGCGCCACCACCAGCCACTCCTCGTCGCCCTGGACGCGCAACCCGTCCTCGAGCGTGAGCATCGGCTGCACGCCGCCGAGCTGGATGTCGGTGGCGACCTCGTCGAGGGCGGCGCCGACCAGGGCGGCGACCTCGAGCTCGCGGAAGGCGGGGAGCTCGGCCGGGTCCTCGAGACGGTTGACGGCGCTCAGCGCCTGCACCAGCCGGAGCATGGCCTCGGTGGCGCCGCAGAGCGCGGTCACCGCGGTGGCGGCCCGGTCCGGGAGCTCGCCCAGGGTGCCGGCGGCGAGCAGCTGGCCGTAGCTGCTGACGATGGTCAGGGGGCGGCGGAGCTCGTGGAGGGTGACCCCCATCGGGGTGGTGGCGAAGGGGTCGTCGGGCGTGGCCTCCGCCGCCGGCGCGCCGGCCTGCGGCTCGATCGCCGCGGCGACCGCCCGGGTGGCGAGGCGCCGGCCCACCGCGGCGAAGGCGGCGGCGGTGGCGCTGGCGTCGGCGGCGATGCCGTTGCCGCCCCGGTCGAGAGCGAGGACGGACCTGCGGAGCGCCTCGAGGGCGCTGAGCACCACGTCGAGGCGGCCGGGCAGGCTGTCGCGCCCGGCGGCGTCGATCCCGGCGAGCGCCGCCAGCGGCTCGAGCCGTCCGGAGGCGGCGGCGGCGACCGCCTCGACGAAGCGCTCGCCCTCGGCGGCGGGCACCGTGGGCGCGATCCGGCCCTCCGCCATCAGCTCCGCCGGCCACGCGCGGGCGAGGTCGGGCAGCCGCTCGCGTAGGAGGGCGGAAAGTCGTGTCCCCAGGTCGGCCTCCGTCGCGGCCGCGTGTGCAGTCATCCTGGGGCAGTGTAAAGGAGGGTCACCACGGACCCGTCGATGTTGCGACATCGTGTCCGCAGGCTGTGTCAACGGCGACACGGATACAAACGGACGTTCGCAGCGGCGCCATTTGGAGAGATTCCAAATCAGCCTATACTGACGGCCTGTCACGAAGGCACAGGGCCTGCGGAGGAGCAACCGATGAGCGAGAAGCGCCCAGCGACCACCACGGACGCCGGCATCCCGGCACCCAGCGATGATCACTCGCTCTCCGTGGGACCCAATGGCCCGCTGCTCCTCCAGGACCACTACCTGATCCAGAAGATGGCCCAGTTCAACCGGGAGCGGGTGCCGGAGCGGGTCGTCCACGCCAAGGGCGGCGCCGCCCACGGCCACTTCGAGGTGACCGACGACGTCACCCAGTGGACCAGGGCCGCCTTCCTCGGCCAGGTGGGCAGGAAGACGCCGGTGTTCCTGCGCTTCTCCAGCGTCGCCGGCGAGCTCGGCTCTGCGGACTCCCAGCGCGACCCGCGCGGCTTCGCCATCAAGTTCTACACCGAGGACGGCAACTACGACCTGGTGGGGAACAACACGCCGGTCTTCTTCATCCGCGACCCGCAGAAGTTCTCCGACTTCATCCACTCCCAGAAGCGCCGCGCCGACACCAACCTGCGCGACCACAACATGCAGTGGGACTTCTGGACGCTGACCCCGGCGTCGGCGCACCAGGTCACCTTCCTCATGACCGACCGGGGCACGCCGCGCAGCTGGCGGACGATGAACGGCTACGGCAGCCACACCTTCATGTGGGTCAACAGGGGCGGCGAGCGCTTCTGGATCAAGTACACGTTCAAGACCGACCAGGGCATCGAGAACTTCACCGACGCCGAGGCCGGGGCGATGATGACGGAGGATCCCGACCATCACATCCGCGACCTGTCCACCAACATCCAGCAGGGCAACCCGCCCTCGTGGACGATGTTCGTGCAGGTGATGAACTTCGACGACGCCCCCGGCTACCGGTTCAACCCCTTCGACCTCACCAAGGTCTGGCCGCACGGCGACTACCCGCTGATGAAGGTCGGCCGGCTCGTGCTCGACCGCAATCCCGACAACTACTTCGCCGAGGTGGAGCAGGCGGCCTTCGAGCCCGCCAACATGGTGCCGGGGATCGGCCCCAGCCCCGACAAGATGCTCCAGGGCCGGCTCTTCAGCTACCCGGACACCCACCGCTACCGGATCGGTCCCAACTACCTGCAGCTGCCCATCAACCGTCCGATGAACCAGGTGAACAGCTACAACAAGGACGGCGCGATGCGGTACCAGAACGACGGCGACCCGGTCTACGCGCCCAACACCGCCGGCGGCCCCCAGGCCGACACGGAGCACGGGGCCGAGCCGAGCTACCAGGTCAGCGGCGAGATGGTGCGTACCGCCTCGGTGCTCCACCGCGACGACGACGACTTCGTCCAGCCGCGGGCGCTGTGGGAGAAGGTGCTCTCCCCGGTCGACCGTGAGCACCTGATCGGCAACATCGCCGGCCACATGAGCAAGGGCCTCACGCCCGAGATGGTGACGCGGGTGATCGCCTACTGGACCGCCGTGCATCCGGACCTCGGCAGCGGCGTCGCCCGGGCGGTGAACCGCGCTCCCGAGCCGGTGGGATCCTCGGCGGGCAGCTGAATCCCGCGCCGGGCGAGTTGCCCGGCAACTCTGCCGCCGGTCGAGATTCGCGGCCGGCCGCTCTGCCGCCGGTAGAGATGCCCGGCAGTTCTGCCGCCGGTAGAGATTCGCGGGGCCGCTCTGCCGCCGGTTGAGGTACGCGGCAGTTTCTCCACGGTATTTTTACCGGGGGGAGGCTCCGCCTCCCCCCGCTCCTGCCAAAGACATCGTGCGCTGGCGCGCCCGTTGCCGTGGCATACCCCCCTCCGCGGCCGGACTCCCGGCCGACGCGCGCTTCGCGCGCTTGTCGTGAAGGGTCGACGGGCCGAGGTCCCAGGAGGAACGCTGCGCGTTCCTCACACCGGACCCCCCGAGCGGCTTCTCGGGTGGGCGCTTGAACCCCGCATGGGCAT
>JAQBPH010000438.1:0-3503 GCA_028287625.1 Chloroflexota bacterium
GGCGCGCAGCTCGCGCTCACCACGGTCGCGGCCGCGCACCGTGGTGAGGATGGTCGAGCCCTCCACCGCCGGGTCGGGCTCGCAGCGGCGCGCCAGCATCCCCCGCCGTGGATCGGGATCGGTGAGCAGCCGCAGGCAGGCCGCGAAGGCGCGCTGCGGTGGCACCTCCAGCCGGAGGCTCTCGACGGTGCGGCGCATACCGCCGCCAGCCTACCGTGCCTCCCCCGCTAGCATCCCCCGCCGATGACCCTGACCGCCGTCCGCTTCCTCCACTACACCTCCGGCATCGCATGGGTCGGCGCCACGCTGGTCCTGGCCCTGGTCGTCTTCCCCGCCATCGACCGCTGCCCCGGCACCGTCCGCGCCCCGGTCATGCGCGCCCTGGCCCGGCGCATCGCACCGTGGGAGACGGCCGCGGCCACCACCGTGATCGTCTCCGGCGGCCTGCAGGCCTGGCTCCAGCACCGCCTCGACGGCGGCCTCGGCCCCGCGGTGGCGACCCGCTGGGGGATGGCCATCGGCACCGGCGCGCTGTGCGCGGTGCTGCTGGTGGTGCTCGGGCTCAGCACCCTGGCGCCGCTCGCCCGGCGCTTCAGCGCGCTCGAGGACGCGGTCGCCCTCGACCCCGATCGCCGCGCGCTGGGGATCCGCGAGCTGGGCCGGGTCGACCCGGTCTGGTGGCGCACCCGGCAGCGGCTGGTGGTCGCGACCACCACGGAGATCGTCCTCGCCCTGGTCGCGGTGCTCGCCATGGCGGTGGCCCGCGGCTCCTGAGGCGGGCAGGGCTACCGGCCCAGCCGTCCCCGCACCGCCGCCAGCACCGGGCGCAGCTCGGAGGGGCGCAGCGCGCCCGTGACCACGACCGCGGCGCAGTACACCGCCACCGGGACGCACACCGCGAGCGGCTGGGCGGCGTCGCGGAGCGGCCATGCCACCGCCGCCATCGCCGCCCCGCTCAGCGCCACCGGCACCAGCGGCCGCACCCAGGGCAGGCCGCCCAGGTACCGGGACAGCAGCAGCAGGCCGGCGAGGAAGAGCACCGCCTCGGTGACCACCGTCGCCCAGGCGCACGCCACCGGCCCCTGCTCGTAGGGGAAGAGCGGGATGAGCACCAGGTTGAGGCCGACGTTGACCACAACGCTGGCGCCGGCGAGGGCGGCGAAGCTCAGCTGCCGGTCCATCGCCCCCAGGGTGAAGACGAAGGAGTTGACCACGAAGAGGAAGAAGGCGGTGCCGCCGAGGACGCGCAGGCTGGGGACGGCGGTCGGCAGGGTGTGGGTGTCGGCGACGATCGCGGGGGCCAGGGCGACGCAGAGCACCGAGGCGGGCATCCCCACCAGCGCCAGCATCCGGTAGACGCGCAGGTAGAGGGGGCGCACCGCCGCGGCGCCGTGGGCGAAGGCGATGCTGAGCGCCGGGTACACGGCGCTCATCACCGCCTGGGGCACGAAGCCGAGCCCGTCGAGGAACTTGTTGGCGGCCCCGTAGTCGCCCGCCTGCCTGAAGTCGTGCAGCGCCTGGAGGATCACCAGGTCGATGCGGAAGTAGAGGGTGCTGAGCGCGAAGGCCAGGGCGAAGGGCAGGCCGCTCCGGAGCAGCCGGCGCAGCTCGTCGGGACGCCAGGCCAGCCGCAGCGGCGCGTACCGCCGGGACACCACCACCGCGCCGAGCAGCAGGGTGAACCCGTAGGAGGCGGTGTAGGCGTCGATGTAGACGTGCACCGGGGCGTGGCCGACGGCGGCGAGGAGGGTGACGCCGAGCAGGATCGCGGTCTCGCCGGCGATCGCGATCACCTCCCAGCGCATCTCCTGGGTGGCGTAGAAGCAGGAGCGCAGCACCGTGGAGAAGGACATCACCACCAGCAGCAGGTAGAGCGAGGGCACCAGGGGCAGCAGCGACGGCGCCAGCAGGGCGACGCTGCCCGCGAGCACCACCCCGCTCGCGGCGGCCAGCGGGATGCGGGCGCCGAGGGTGACGGCCAGCAGCTCGCCGAGCCGGTCGCGGTGCCGCGCCGCCTCGCGGGTGAAGACCACCTGCAGGCCGAGGTCGGCGACGATGCTGCTCAGCGAGCTGAAGACGATCGCGGTCTGGAACTCGCCGTAGCCGGCACGGCCGAGGCGCTGGGCGATGATGACGGTGGCCAGCACCACCACCCGGCTGACGGTGCGGGTGACCAGCAGCAGCACGGCGTTGCCGAGCGTCCGCCGGCCTCCCGCGCGACGGTCCACCCCCGAGGGTGGCGGCGCCGCCACCCCGGAGTCGCTCATCGCCGCGCTGCGGTGACGGGTGCCGCGGCGGCGCCGGTGCGGTACAGGTCGCGGCGCTCCCCGGCGGTGTAGCCCAGCCGGCGCAGCCAGCGGTCGGTGTGCTCGCCCACCGAGGGGACGCGGGGACCGCCGCCGAGGGTCGCGGCGCTGCTCCGGATCGGCTGCACCGGCGTGCGCGCCGTGCCCTGCTCCGTGTGCACCTCCTGGATGAGGCCGCGTTCGCGCACCACCGGGTGGGCGGCCACCTCGGCGACGCCGCGCAGCCGGGCGCAGGCGAGGCCGGCGGCGACCACCCGCCGCTCCCAGCTCTCCGCGCTGTCGGTGGCGAGCACCGCGTCGATGGCGGCGTGGAGCTCGACGCGGTGGCGCATCCGCCCCTCGGTGGTGACGAAGCGCTCGTCGGCGGCGAGGTCGGGACGGTCGAAGGCGCGCAGGCAGAGCTCACGCCACTCCCGGTCGTGCTGGGCGCAGAGGACGAGCAGGCCGCCGTCGCCGCAGGGGAAGGGTCCGTAGGGGGCGGCGTGGAGGTGGTGCAGGCCGACCGGCGCCGGCTCGACCCCGGTGGAGAGATAGAGGCCGAGGGTGGGCGCGGTCCAGTCGAGGGTGGCGTCGAACATCGACACCGACAGGGTCGCGCCCCCCCGCCCCGCGCCGCGGGCCACCAGCGCGCCGAGGATCCCGGTCGCCAGCGCGGTGCCGGAGGCGATGTCGCAGAGCGACACCCCCGCCTTGGCCAGCCGGCCCGGCTCGCCGGTGACGGCGATCACCCCCGCCTCGGCCTGCACCAGCAGGTCGTACGCCTTGCGGTCGGTGTACGAGCCGCGCTCGCCGTAGCCGCTGATCGACCCGTAGACCAGCTCGGGGCGCCGCCGCCGGAGCTGCCGCGGCCCCAGCCCGAGCCGGCCGGCCGCCCCGGGCGCGTAGTTCTGGACGACCACGTCCGCCCGCTCGGCGAGCGCGTGGGCGATGTCGCGGCCGTGCGGGGTCTTGAGGTCGATGGCCACCGACTGCTTGCCGTGGTTCAGCCAGGCGAAGTAGCTGCTCACCCCCGCGGAGTGGTGCTCGTAGTGGCGGGCGAAGTCGCCGGCGCCGGGGCGCTCGACCTTGACCACCGTCGCCCCCTGGTCGAGCAGCAGCCGGCTGGCCAGCGGCCCCGAGACCGCCTGCTCGAGGGCGAGGACGAGGACGCCGCGCAGCGGGGGTGCCATGGCGCCGGATGGTCGCAGATCGGCGGCG
>JAQBPH010000456.1:0-5047 GCA_028287625.1 Chloroflexota bacterium
CAAGCGTGGCGGCTGGGCCTACGCCCTGGGAAGCGCGACGCTGGCGCTCATCCTGCTCCAACTCTTCACCGGCATCTTCCTGCTCCTCGACTACGTCCCCTCGTTCAGCCAGGCGTACGACAGCCTCCACTACCTCGAGACCAGCGACCGCTTCGGCGCCTGGGTGCGGGGCATGCATCTCTGGGGCGCGTACGTCCTCATCCTGGTGATCGGACTGCACATGCTGCGGACCTTCCTCTCGGCGTCGTACAAGCGGCCGCGCGAGCTGAACTGGGTGAGCGGTGCGGTGCTCTTCTTCCTCACCCTGGGCCTGGCGATCACCGGGGCGATGCTGCCCATGGACAACGCCGGCTACTGGACGGCGGTGGTGGTCACCAACATCCCCCACTACCTCCCCTTCATCGGCGACGGCATCCGCTCGCTCTGGCGGGGCAGCGACTTCGTCGGGCCGGTCACGCTGACGCGCACCTTCGGCATCCACATCTGGGTGCTTCCCTTCCTGCTCTTCGCCCTCATCGGCGGTCACCTGATGCTGCTCCGCCGCCACGGCGAGTTCGGCTCCTGGGTCAACTACCAGACGGACACCGACGATCCCGAGCGGGAGATCACCGAGCGCATCCTCAAGGCGGAGCCCCCCTACCCGACCAAGCGCACCGGCCGTCGCTGGGCGGCGCCCCGGGACACCGTCGACTTCTTCCCCGACCAGATCTTCAAGGACATCGTGATCAGCGTCGTCCTCATCGCCGTGATCTTCGTGATGAGCTACATCGCCGGAGCCCCCCTCGACGAGCGCGCCGATCCGGCGACGCTGACCTATGTGCCCACCCCGGAGTGGTTCTACCTGCCGCTCGACCAGATGCTGCTGCTCTACCCCTCCGGCTACCTGATCCTGGTCGGCGGGCTCGGCCTCGTCGGCATCGGTGCGCTGATGCTCACCCTGCTTCCCTTCCTCGACCGCTCGCACGCGCGCGCCCCGCTGCGCCGGCCCGAGGTGATCATCCCCGGCCTGTTCCTCGCGCTGGTGGTGGTGATCCTCGCGGTGCTCGGCGCCAACCGGCTGTTCAACCTGTGAGCCACGCGCTGGTCGCGGACGCGGTGCCGCAGTCGGTGCTCGGCAACAGCCTGTGGGTGGCGATCATCGCCAGCCTCCACATCCAGATCGCCACCTTCCTCACCGGCGCCTCCACGCTGACGGTGGTCAGCGAGGGCATCGCGATGCTGCGCGAGGGCCACGACCAGCGTCACGGGCGGCTGGCGCACGGCCTGCTGCGCTCCATGGCCTACACCTTCAGCTTCGACGCCGCCATCCCGATCTTCTGGGTGCTCTTCGTCTTCCTCGGCCTGTGGGGCACCTTCTTCATCGCCCTGACCCGCATCACCTTCTGGGTGTTCATCTTCGAGGCGGGGCTCTTCCTCGCCGAGGTCATCCTGCTGTACACGCTCTACGCCAACTGGGACCGGCTCACCGCCTACCGCCGCGCCCGGCTGGGACTGCTGGTGCTGCTCAACCTGGTGCTCTTCTGGCAGATGTTCTTCATCGACGTGGTCGCCTCCTACATGCTCACCCCCAACGGCGGAGACCGCAGCCAGCTCGCCCAGATCCTCAACCCCACCGATCTCCCGCTCGACGTGCACCGCCTGATCGGCAACATCGCGTGGGCGGGGGCGGTCACCGCGGCCTTCGCGGCGGTGCGCTACCTGCGGGCGCTGCGCCGCGCCCCCGAGGACGCGCCCTTCTACGACTGGGTGGTGCAGTGGGGGGTGCTCTTCGCCATCGGCTTCACCATCCTGCAGCCGTGGGTCGGCTACTCCTACGCCAAGGAGGTGCAGCTCCACGCCTACGGCGCCTGGTACACGATGATGTTCGGCGAGCTGTCGAACGTCTTCCTGCTGCAGATCACCCTGCTCGGGCTGATCTTCATCCTGGCGACGCTCTACCTGCTGCGCCGGCTGCGCGCATCCGGGGCGTCGGGGGTGCGCAGCCTGCGGATCGCGCTCGGGCTCGAGATCGTCGCCACCCTGCTCGCCGCCATGCCGTCGCGGTTCGCCTGGACCCAGGGCGACGTCACCGCGCGCCACCTCGACCGGCCCTTCTGGCAGGGAGGGCTGGAGAACCCGGTCGGCACCATGATCCCCAACAAGATCATCGCCCTGCTGGCGCTGATGGCGGCGGGCCTGTGGGCGCTCACCGTCTACCTCAAGGCGCTGAGCCGCGACCAGCTGCACTGGGGCGAGGCGACCCGGCGCAGCGTGCGGGGGGTGATCGCGCTCGCGGTGGTGGTCAGCATGATGATGGCCACCATGGGGGTGATCCGCGAGCACAGCCGTCACCCCTACCTGATCTACGGCGAGATGACCATCGAGGGGCAGCACGTGGTGGACCACGCCCAGCCCTCGCCGGGGGCGACGCAGCGGTGACCGCGGGCGACGCCGTGCTGAGCACCCCGACGATCCCCCACGGCGCCGTCGCCCTGCGCCTGCACCTCTTCGAGCGCCCCGGGGTCGAGGTGATGCACTCGCTGCGGCCGCCGTGGCCGCGCTGGGTCCAGCGCCTCTACGAGCTCGAGGAGGCGGGCGAGGAGGGCATCGACCTCGAGCGCGGCGAGGTGACCATGGGCGCGGCGCTCAGCGCCACCGCCGACCGGCTCAAGCACCGGCTCGACCTGCTCGCCTGGGGGGTGACCGCGCTGGAGGAGCTGCACTGGTGCTGCGAGCTCCACGGCGACGACATCATCGCCTGGCGGATCACCGCCCGCGCCGCCGCCCTCGAGGAGCTCGACGAGGCGGGCGTCGAGGGCCCACTGTGCGGCGTCTGCGAGCTCGACGAGCGCGGTCGGGTGCGCCTCTTCGACGGGTGGGAGCTGTGAGCGCCACCGTGCTCGTGGTCGAGGACGAGCCGATGATCGGCCGCATCCTCGAGCACAAGCTGAGCCGCGAGGGGCACCGCGTGCTCTGGGCGCACAGCGCGGAGGAGGCGGAGGCGCTGGCCCGCGAGGAGACGGTCGACGTCGCCCTCGTCGACGTCACCCTCGAGCGCGACGGCGTCGCCCTCGCCGCCGCCTGGGAGGGCGGCACCGCCCCGGCGTGCGGCTGGCTGGCGATGGTGGAGGCGCGCCATCCCGAGGAGGCCGAGCGCGCCTGCGCCGCCGGTGCCCGCGGCGCGGTGGTCAAGCCCTTCAAGCCGACGGCGGTGGCGGCGCAGGTGCGGGGGCTGCTCGCCGGCGAGGAGCGGGTGTGAGCGTTGCGACCGTCGAGGCCTGCGAGGTCGAGCGGCGCTTTCCCGGCGGTCGCGGGGTCGGCCCCGTCAGCCTGCGCGTGGAGGCGGGCGAGAGCCTGGCCCTCATGGGTCACAACGGCGCCGGCAAGACCACCCTGCTGCGCATGCTCGCCAGCGCCGACCGTCCTCGCCGGGGCGAGCTGCGCTGGCACGGTGAGCGCTCGCCGCGGGCGGCGCGGCGCAGCCTCGGGCTGGCCCTCGACGGCGTCGACGAGGAGCCCTGCCTCAGCGGCCGGCAGGCGGCCCACTTCTGGTGCCGCCGCTGGGTCGCCGACGGCGAGACGGCGCGGCGGCTGGTCGACGCCGCGCTGCGCCGCTTCGGCCTCGCCGAGGTGGCCGACGAGCCCGTGGGCCGGTACAGCTTCGGGATGCGCCGCCGCCTCGGGCTGGTCGAGGCGCTCGCCCACGAGCCCGCCCTCGCCCTGCTCGACGAGCCCACCGCCGGGCTCGACCCCGAGGGCGCGGCCACGCTGGGGGACGAGCTGCGCCGCCGCGACGCCGCCGGGCTCACCTCGGTGGTGGCGAGCAACGACTGCGCCTTCGTCGAGGCGGCGTGCGGGCGGGTCGCCTTCCTCGCCGCCGGACGGCTGGCCCGCTGTGCGGCGCCGCGCGAGCTGATGGGCGACGGCGACGGCACCCGGGTGGCCGAGCTGACCCTGGGCCGGCCCGCCGATCCCGGCGGCTTCGCCCGGTTGCCGGGGGTGTGCGACGCGGTGGCGGTGGAGGCCGGGCTGCGGGTGCGGTTCCGCGGCGAGGCGGCGCTGCCCGCGATCGTCGCCCTCGCCGACTCCCAGCCGGGCGGCCTCCGCACGGTGCGCCTGCGCCGCGCCGACCTCGGCGACTGCTTCGCCGCGCTCACCGGCCGCGCGCTCGAGGAGCGGGCGTGAGGCTGCTCATGGAAGGCGGCTCTGCCGCCGCGGCGAGGGGGGCGACACCCCCTCCGAGCAGATGAGGTCGGGGCGGCTCGCCCTGGCGCGTCCCGCGGGCGGAGCGCGGCCGGGGCTGCGCCGGCTGCTCCCGGGCACGCCCTGGGGTCGGGAGTGGCTGGTCACCCTGGCGCATCCCCGTGCCCTGGCGATGCGCGTCGCCGTGCCGCTGCTGCTCGCCGTCCCCCTGGTCACCGGCGGTGCCCCCACCTTCTGGGCGGCGATGCTGATCACCGTCCTGGTGGCCATGGTCGGCGCGGTCGGGTCGGGGATGACCCTGGCTCGGGCGCGCGCCTCCGGCCACCTCGCCCGCCTCGCCGTCACCCCGGGCCCGGCGTGGCGCGCCACCGGCAGCTGGGTGCTCGCCGCCGCCGCGGTCGACGCCGTGCAGCTGCTCCCCGCGCTCGCCGTGGTCGTGGTCGGGGGCGGGGCCGGGGCGGAGGCCGCCGGCACCCTCCTGCTCTGCGTGGCGTCGACGCTGCTCCTCGCCAACGCGCTCGGGTGCGCCCTCGCCCTGCTCGCCGGCGGGACCGCCGAGGTGCTCCTCGACGTCTCCGTGGTGCTCGCCCCGCTCCTCTTCCTCGGCGGCCTCTTCACTGGGGTGCCCCGGCAGGGCTGGCGGCTGGTCGCGGCCCGGCTCGACCCCTTCGCCCACCTCCACTCCGGCCTGATCGGCGCCCTCGGTGGCGACCGCACCTTCGCCCCCGCCGAGGACGCCGCCGCGGCGCTGTGCTGGGCGGTGCTGGCGCTGCTCGCCCTGGTCCCGCTGGGACGGGCCCTGCTCCGCCGCCGGTGAGGGGGCTCCCGCTGCCGCCGCCGCTCGCAGCCGCGGTGGCCCTCGCCG
>JAQBPH010000459.1:0-4524 GCA_028287625.1 Chloroflexota bacterium
CCTCGATCGGGTACACCCCCGAGCCGAGGCTGAGGCTCACCTCGCGCGCCCCGTGCGCGACCGCCTCGTCGACCGCCCGGTAGATGTCGGTGAGGCTGTCGCTGCTGTCCTCGACCAGGACTAAGGAGCAGAGCGGGCAGGTTGCCGAGACCATGTCGAGGTCGAGCGACACCTCGGTGGCCCAGCCGGCATCCGGAGCCGGGACCTGAGTCCCGCCGTTCTGGTCGACCTTGCGGAAGCAGCCGTTCGAGCTGGAGCAGGGGCGGAGGGAGAACTGCGAGCGGTAGACGCCGAGGTCGGCCTCCGCCGTCGGGTCGTCGAAGGCGTCGACGATGGCCACCACCTGCCCGCCGCCGGCGCTGCCGGACGGCAGGGCGTAGGCGGATGCGAGGTCCGACGGGGTGTAGCTCCCGGGAACCGGACCGGCCGCCGAGCTGTCGTGGCGAACGCGACCGGACAGGGTGCTGAGGCGGGCCATGCAGCGGACATGGCCGGGCTTGGCGGCACCGCAGGCGAGCGTGCTGCCGAGCGCAGCGGCGCCTGCCGGCCCGGAGGCGGGAGTGGCACCCGGGGTGCCGCTGAGAGCGGTGGCTGCCGTCGCCGCCTGGGCCGCCGTCGCTCCGGCGAGCGTGCCGGCCAGCAGGCCGATGGCGAGCCCGGCGCCGATCAGGCCGCGGTGAGCTCTCCCGGCGACCGCCCACGGGCGGCGGGATGAGGACGAAGACCCAGGGAACACGACATGATCTCCACGTCGGTCCCAGCTGATCCTTCGGTAACCCGGCTGTCTCCCAGGCGTCGGGGAGACCCGTGGCTTTGCGTCCCCTCCTCGCGGAGGGTTTGCCGTTGTCGTGGACCGATGCGCTCAGCCTAGGGCCGGTCCCCCGCCTACCGAGGGTGCGGTGCCAGGTCTCGATGACGCCGTCACCGATGTGAAGCCCCCGTCACCGGAGAGCGGGGTCGTAGCCCACCACGAGCCTGGAGCGAGAGCGGGACCGGGTTGACCATCGGAGCGTCACCCCGCTCGCCTACCCTGTGGGCTCAGCCCTGCTCCCTGGAGGTCAGATCGGTGCTGCATCGCGCCATCCTTGCAGCGGTGTTCTCGGTCGTCTGTCTCGGTTCCTCCGACCATGCGGGCGTGCTGATCAGCACCGCGCTCCGCGCGTCGATGCCCGTGCCGTCGTCCTCTCACAGCCCGTCGAGCACACCGCAGCCGGCGGGTGAGCCGTCGCCGTCGCTCGCAGCACCGACCGCTGCCTCACCGGCGATCGTGGCGGCGGCGCCGGTGGTGACCGCCTCACCCTCACCCGGGAGACGCCCCAATCCGTCGCCGGCACCGGCTCTCACGCCCGTTCCACGACCGCCGCTTCCTGCGCTTCGAGGGGTTCAGCTCCACGCGCTCTGGGACAGCGAGTACTCCGGGCTCGCCACCGAGCTCGACCTGACCGCGAAGGCGGGGGCGAACACCGTACGGGTGGATGTGGGGTGGTCGTCGCTCGAGACCGAGGGCCCCGGCGTGCTGTCCGACTGGTACGTCGGCCGGCTCGACTCGCTGATGCGGGGTGCCACTCAGCGCCACCTGGGAGTCATCGCCACGCTGTGGTCGACCCCCTGCTGGGCGTCGGCGGCGCCCGAGAGCATCCGTCAGGGGTGCGCGGGTTCCTGGTGGGACCGGGGTGTGGTCCAGTACCCGCCCACCGATCCCGCCGCCTATGGCCGGATCGCGGCGTGGCTGACACGGCGATACGGCACCGGGCTCGCCGCCCTCGAGGTCTGGAACGAGCCCAACCTGACCGATGGCCGGTTCCTGGTGGCGGCGGACCGCGCGGCCGCCTACGCCACCCTGCTCAAGGCGGGGTACTCAGGGGCGAAGTCGGGGGACGCTCGCGTGCCGGTGCTCGCCGGCGCCCTGGGCGCGGCCGATCAGCCCTTCCTCGTCCGCCTGTACCAGCACGGCATCCACGGCTTCTACGACGGCATCTCCGTACACCCGTACAACGAGTGGCGCGACCCCCGCGACCCGTGGCAGCCGCAGTACCGGCAGTACACGTTCCTGCCGGGCATCCAGTGGATCCGCGAGGCGCAGCGTGCGCAGGGGGACACCACTCCGCTGTGGCTCACCGAGTTCGGCTGGACGACTGCCACGAACACCACCTGGCGCGTCACCGACGGACAGCAGGCTGCCTACATCGCCACCGCCTTCGACCTGCTTCGACAGATGCCATACGTGCGCGCGGCGCTCGTCTACGACCTGCGCGACGAGGGGTCGGACCCCGGCGTCATGGACAACCGCTTCGGACTCACCAGCACCGGGCTGGTCCCCAAGCAGGCCTACTGGTCCCTGCGGCAGGCGCTGACCGCCTCCTGATCGCTCAGCGCCCCCGGGGGCGGCGCCGGGCTCGGCGAGCCGGGGCGCGCACCGGCGGGGTGGGCCAGCACCGAGCGATACAGTCGCTCGACGGCATCGACCATCCTCTCCACGCCGAACCGTCGGGACGCATGGCGCGCCGCCGCACCCATCGAGGACAGCATCCGCGGGTCGGCGTTCGCGCGTGCCAGCACGGTGGCGAGGCCCTCCACGTCGCCGGCCGGGACGAGGAGGCCGGTGTGCCGGTCCTCGATCGCCTCCGGCACCCCATTGACGCGGCTCGCGATCGCCGGCACCCCGAGCGCCATGGCTGCCAGGATGGCGAGTGGCATCCCCTCGTAGAAGGAGGGGAGGACGAGCGCATCGATGGCCCGAAGGTACGGTTCCATGGTTCCCTCGTACGGCAGGAGGAGGGTCGTGTCGGAGAGCGGCGCCTCCGCGACGCGCCCGCGGACCTGCGCGAAGAGCGGCCCGTTGCCGACGATGGCGCAGCGGACCGGTGTCCCGCGGCGGGCGAGCATCTCCAGCGCGTCGAGGAGGACGAGGATCCCCTTCTCCCATCCCAGGCGACCGACGAACCCGACCAGGGGGGCACCGGCGCGGAAGGCGCACAGGCGCGGGTCCGGGGCCCGGCTGGTGTCGACCCCGACCCCGTTGTAGATGAGATGGCAGCGGTCGGCTGCGATCAACCGGTCGCGCAGCACGGTCTCCTGCTCATCACGCGAGACGGCCACGACCGCGGCCGTCCGGCGGCACAGCCAGCGCTCGGCCGCGAGGGTGGCACGGTACCGCAGCCGCGCACTCGGCCGTGGCCGTCGGAGCTGGGTGTGGTAGTGGAGGCCGTGCGGCGTGTAGACGACCGGAAGTCCGCGTGCCAGTGCCACGACCCTCCCGCTCAGCCCGGCCTTCTGACCGTGGACGTGCGCGACGTCGCAGGGCGTGCGATCGAGGAGCCGCCACATCTCACGGAGCGCATGCACCTCGGTGAGCGGCGACCCGATGCCCGTCACCAGGGGCAGCGGCTCATAGACGACGCCGGCACCCTCGATTCGCTCCCGGAAGGGGCTGCCCGCGGCCCCGGCGACGACGACATGGTGGCCGCGGCGGACGAGCGCCGCCGTGAGGTCGGCGACGTGCGTGGGAAGGCCGCCGTCCGGCGGCTCGAAGACCTGGAGGATCCGCAACGGCGCGGGCGACGGGACGGTCATGCCGCGAGCCTCATCGACGATGGCGGCGGGACACGCCGCATCCGACCGCATGTCGCACCCGCTCGCCGACCCGCGTCATCCGGTTCCCGTCCACGAGAGTGACCGAGCCGGCGGCCGCCAGGGTGTGGAGCGCACGCGGGTAGGGACCCGCCGGGTCGGGCTCCACGGTGGCGACGACCACCTCCTCGAAGCGGCTCGGGGTGAGGGTGTGGACGTGGTTCAGGACGATGCGGCCGCCGTAGCGGGCCGAGCAGTCCTGGGCGGGGCGGTAGAGCCGGTCGCCCACGGTGAACGGGGTCCCCCCGGGCCGGCTCGAGCGCACGTCGACCTTGAGCGGGTCGACCGCATGGAGGTGCCAGGGTCCCTCGAGGGCGTCGGCCCACCAGCCTCGGAGCACGGCATCACCATCCCGGTCGCCGTCGGTGCAGAGGAGCCACCAGCGGCCGTCGTGCCGGAAGACGGTGGGGTCGAGAGCGGCGACGCCGTCGACGAGCGTCGCGACCTCCTCCCACCGCTGGCCGGGCCCGGCCGTCCGCCAGAGGCTCACGCGTCGGGCCTGGGCCGTCTCCGGCACGCAGTAGCCGGTGCCGGCGTCCTCGAGAAGATACGGGTAGGACGCGTGGCAGCAGGGTGCGACCTCGGTGACCCTGCTCACCGGCTCGGCCCCTGCCGAGAGCGTCACCTGCTCGACGACACCCAGCCCGCGCCCGCGGTGCCACCTCTCCACGAGAAGCGTCAGCGTGCCGTCGACCTTGCGTCCGAAGGGGTCGGCGCGAAACTCCCCGGGCACGCCGAGCTCGGGAAGCCACGCGACGGGAGCGGGAGGACCGGGCTCGAGGAACGACTCGATCGTACGATCGACGACGCCGACGTTCCACGTCTGGCCGAGAAGGCGTGACGGCACCTGGTTGCGAGCCAGGCCACCCAGGATGTGCGCCAGCCGGCCCAGCA
>JAQBPH010000470.1:0-4194 GCA_028287625.1 Chloroflexota bacterium
GGCTGGGCCGACGACAGCCTGAAAAGACCGGTAACGGCAAACACCCTTTTCCAGGCGGTGCAGTGGGTGCAGTGGGTGCAGCCGGTGCAGTAGGTGCAGCGGGTGCAACCGGTGCAGTAGGTGCGTCCGATGCAGCAGGTACGGCAGGTGGGGCAGGCGCGGTGCGCACCAACGCGGCCTCGCCGGCGGTGGCGGGGTCGATCTCGGCGAGGGCGTCGCGGACCAGCTCGGCCGCGGACGTGGACCGCGGCCTGCCGCCGCGCGCCGGTGCGCCCGGAGCGCGTGGACGCGGCGGCGTGCGTCGCTCGGTGGCCACGCCTCTACAACGCCGTCGGACGCCATTGCTTGCGCCACCGCGAACTCGCCCGATCGGGGTGGAGGGATCGCCGGGGTAGGATCTGGGTAGTTCCACGACAGACGGTCGCCCCCGAGGAGCGGACGGATCCGCCTCCGCCCTGGCGGGAGGGCCCGGAAGAATCGGAAGAGGAAGAGGAGGTCCTTCATGGTGGGGAACAACCGGTCGCGCACCCCTGCGCGGCTCCGGCTGGCGGCGCTGCTCCTGGCCACGCCGCTTGCCGTGATGGGCACGAGCGTGGTCGCCGGCGCGACACCGGCGCCCGTGGCGCAGGCGGCGCAGACCGCGGCGGCGCCGGCCGGCGCGGCTCCGGCGGTGCTGGTGGACCGCAGCAAGGGCCGTGACCGCGGCGACAAGGGCGACAAGGGTGGCGACCGCGGCGGTGACCGCGGCGGTGACCGCGGCGGCGACCGCGGCGGCGATCGCGGCGGCGATCGCGGGCGCTGCGGCCTGCTGTCGGCGCTGCTCTTCGGCTGCTGACCTGACGGCGAAGGGGGCCGCCGTGGCGGCCCCCCTGTCGGGCGGTGAGGATGGTCTTGGTGCGGCCCTGGTCAGGGCCGGCCGCAGTCCCCGCGGGTCAGCATCGTGGCGGCGGAGCGCAGCCGGCCGCGAGGGCGATGGCGCGGGCTACCAGACATCGCCGTCGCGCCAGTCGCAGGTGAGCTCCCCGGACAGGTCGAGCGGCACCGCCAGCGGAAGGACGTAGATGCAGCCGTCCTCCTCCTCGGTGGGCACGATGCCGGTGGGTGTGAGCGTGGAGGACGGCCCCTGCCACAGCGCCCACCCGCGCGCCGCGTAGAAGTCCGCGGCCTGGTCGGCGGCGCCCAGCGCACCCAGCTCGTACGCGCCCCGCACCACCCGCTCCAGCGCCTCCATCATCGCCGCGCCGTGGCCGCGCCCGCGGCGGTCGGCGCGCACCCCGACGCCCTCGACGTACCCGGTGCGCAGCGCCCGCCCGCGATGCAGCAGCCGCCGCTGGATCACCGACGCGTGCCCGATCAGCTCGGTCCCCTCCCACACCAGGGCGTGCACCCCGCCCAGGGAGTGCTCCCAGTCGTGCTCGGTCAGGTCGCCCTCGAAGACGTCGACGAGGAGCGCTCGCGCCGCCTGGAGGGTGGCGGCGTCCAGCTCGGCGGTGTGGGCGGTGCGTACCTCGGTGCTCATGCGCACATCCTCGCAGCGGACGCACGGAGAGCGGGTACGGTGTGGTGGTGCCAGAGCAGCAGCAGCCCTCGTTCGCCGGCGGTGCACAGCCGTGGCTGGCAGGCCTCGGCCGGCTCCGCGAGGTGGTGCGCCGGGAACTGATCACCACGCAGCTGCGCGAGCAGCTTGCCGCGGTCGGCCCGCCACCATTGCGCGTGCTCGACGCCGGCTGCGGTCAGGGCACCGAGGCGCTGCGCCTGGCGCACGCCGGCCACCGCGTCACCGGGCTCGACTCCAGCGCGGAGCTGCTGGCGCACTTCGCGGACACTCTCGCCGGTCACCCCCCGGAGGTCCGCGACCGGATCACGCTGGTGCGCGGCGCCGTGGAGGACGCCCCCACGCTGGTCGGCGGGGGCTACGACGCCGCGCTGTGCCACGGCGTGCTGATGTACTGCGACGACGCGGCGCCGCTGCTGGCCGCGCTCACCGCGGTGGCGCGGCCCGGCGGGCTGGTGTCGCTGCTGGTGCGCAACGGCGGGGCGATGGCGATGCGGGCCGGGCTGAGCGGCAGCTGGGCGGAGGCGCTGGAGGCCTTCGACCGTCGTGACTACGTCAACCGGCTGGGGCTGCGCGCCCGCGGCCACACCCTCGACGAGCTCGACGCGGCGATGGCCGCCCACCGGTGGGTGCGCCATGGCTGGTACGGGGTGCGGGTCTTCACCGATCACCTCGACGCCCCGGCCCCGGATGCCGGCGAGCTGGAGGTGCTGGTGTGCGCCGAGGATCGGGCCGGGCGCCGCGACCCCTACCGGTCGGTGGCGGCCCTGCTCCATGTCCTGTACACCGGTCGAGGTGCGGCTCTCCGACCTGTTCGCGCCGGGGAGGGACACGCTGGTGATCGACAGCATGATGTTCCCCCGCGACCCGCGTGGCCGTAGGAATCGGCTCGCTCGGGCGTCTGTTCTGTGGGCGTGGCGCTCACCAGGGAGGTCGCGGATGCGCGAGGAGCAGACGGCGGGGATCCCCGGGGTCGCCGCACGGGTTCGTGAGCACCGCCGCCGCCAGGGGCTGACCCAGGCGCAGCTCGGGGCCCGGGTGGGGCGTTCCGCGATGTGGGTCGACCGCCTCGAGCACGCCGACCTGGAGTGGGCGGCGCGGCTGGAGCGGGGACTGGTCGAGGTCGAGGAGCTGCCCGTGCTCACCGAGCTCGCCGCCGCCCTCCGGGTCACGGTGGCGGAGCTCGCCGGCGGACCCGCCGCCACCGCCCTGCCCGAGCCCGGGCCTCCACCCGGCCGGCGACCGCCGCTGCCCCGTCTCCGCCGCCCGGGCGTGCCGGTGCGCATGCTCATCGCCGGGGCCGGGATCGGCATCGTCATCACCGCCGGCGCGGTGGAGCTGGGACGGGCCGGCGGGGGCGGAACCCCGCACCCGGCCGCCGCCGTGGCCGTGGCCGCCCCCGCGCTCTCCACCGCGCCCCCGACCGCCGTCCCCACGCCGGCGCCCACCGATCCGCCCACCCCCACGGCCGCACCGCCCACCCCGACCGCCGCGCCGTCCACTCCTGCGGCCACGCCCGCGGTGCGCACCCCGGCCCCCACTCCGCGGCCCACCGCCCGGGTGGCGGTGGCCACGGCGACGCCGTCGCCCCGGGTGCCGGCGGCGGTCACCGTCTTCCCCTCGCAGGTGCTGATGGTGGTCCCGGCGGGCAGCAAGTCCTATCCGACGATCACCTTCACGATCGGCAACCGGGGCTCCGCGGCGCTGAGCCTGGGGGCGCTGAGCCTCACCAACCACGGCTTCCAGGTGGTGCACGACGGCTGCAGCCGGGCCGTGGTCGCGCCCGGGGGGACCTGCAACGTCACCCTCCGGGTGGCGCCGCCGGCGGCGGGGCGATACATGGGTGCGCTCGTCGTGCCGGTGATCGACGGCACCCCCTCCACCGTGCCGCTCGAGGTCGACGCCCGCTGAGGCCGCGGCGGTGGACTCCTCAGCCGAGCCGGCGGCCCAGGTCGCCGATGGCCGTGTACACGCCGAGCGCGCCCATCGCCAGCGGCACCAGCGCCACCAGCGCCAGGGACTCCAGGCGACGCAACCGGCTGCGCAGGAGCGCAGAGGAGCCGCTCCGGCCGCCGGCCAGCACCAGGGTGAGCAGCAGCGCGGAGGTCCAGAGCAGCAGCGCCAGCCCGATCGCCGACTTCGCGCCGCCTCCGATGCGCGCCGCCAGCCCCAGCTCGAGGCAGAGCAGGCCGGCGAGCGCGGCGATCAGCGGCGGCAGCCCCTGCCCCAGGAAGCGCTGGCGGCGGCTGCCCAGGGCGGCGGCGAGCGACGCGGTGCCGGCGAGGGCGAGCTCCCAGGGCTCGGTGCTCAGCGCCAGCACGGCGAGCGCTCCGGCCAGGCCCGCCGACGTCCCCGCGCTGAGCCAGCCGAGCAGGTGGTGCGCGGCGTCGACCCGGGCGGCGACGTCGTGCTCATCGAGCCCGGGCTCGCGCGCGGTGGCGCCGCCGAGGTGCAGGGCCGCCACCAGCAGCGGCAGCTGGGCGGCGGCGCAGACCGACAGCACGGTGAGCACCGCCGCAACCTGGCCCGCCGACGCGCCCAGGGCCATCCCGGTGGCCACGACCGCGCCGGCGGGCACGGCCGCGACCGCCACCGCCGCCGCCGGTCCGCGCGCCGCGGGCACGGCGAGGGCGGCGGCC
>JAQBPH010000476.1:0-2506 GCA_028287625.1 Chloroflexota bacterium
CGGCGGCCGGGGTGGAGCAGCCGGGGTCGGGGCCGGCCCGCGCGCCGCCGGCGGCCGCGATCCACACACCGGTCACGGCCGCGGTCCCGGCGGCTCCCGGCGGGCGTGACTGGATGGTGGCGTCCGCCGCCGCCGCGTCCCTCCTGGTGCTGATGACCGCCGGCTTCGCCTCCCGCGCCCGCCTCCTGCAGGACGTGGAGGCGCGCTGGCCCCGTGACTGAGCGCCGCCCCTCGAGGGTGCTGCTGACCCGCTTCCTGTGGCCGTACCGCTGGCACCTCGCCATCGGCTCGGCGGTCACCCTCACCGAGACCGCCGTCGACCTCGCCCGGCCCTGGCCACTGCTCCTCGCCGTCGACTACGCGATCGGCCGGCAGCCGGTGCACGGACCGCTGGCCTTCCTCGCGCCGGTGCAGGCGCGCGGCCCCCTCGCCCTGGCCGGGGTCGCCGCCACGGCCATGGTCCTGCTCGCCACCCTCAGCGCCGTCCTCGGCTACCTCACCGACTGCCTCATCGGCATGGGCACCGAGCGCATCGGTGCCGACCTCCGGGCGGCGGCGCACGCGCGGCTGCTGCGCCTCTCGCTCCGCTTCCACGACCGGCAGCGCTCCGGCGACCTGGTCACCCGGCTCACCGGTGACATCGCCCGGGTGGAGGACGCCCTGGTGGCATGGATGGCGATCCTGGTGCCCGAGATCCTCACCCTCGCCGGGATGCTGGCGGTGCTCTGCGCCATCGATCCGCTGATGGCCGCCGCGGGGCTCGCGGTGATCCCCTTCCTCGTCCTCCTCGCGCTGGTCCGGCGCCGGGTCATCCAGCCGGCGCAGCGCGAGTCGCGCGAGCAGCAGGGGCTGCTCGCCTCCCACCTCACCGAGGGGCTGCGCCACGTCCGCGCGGTGCAGGCCTTCGCCCAGGAGCGCGAGGCGCTGCGCCGCTTCGCCGGGCTCAACCGGTCGGCCACCCGGACCCGGCTCACCGCCCTCGACCTCAGCGCCCGCTACGCGCCGGTCGGCGACGTCGTCCTGGCGGCGGGCTCGGGCTTCGTCCTCTGGATCGGCGTGCTCCGGGTCACCAGCGGCAGGATGACCGTGGGCGTCCTCATGGTCGTGCTCGCCTACCTGGCCAACCTCTACGGCCCGGTCCGCGCGCTCACCCGGATGAGCGTCACCATGGCGCGGCGCGCCGCCAGCCAGGAGCGGATCCTCGAGATCCTCGGCAGCGCCGAGGTGGTGGCGGAGGACCCGCGGCCGCAGCCGCTCACCGGCGTCGAGGACGCGATCTGCTTCGACGCGGTGCACTTCGGGTACAGCGCCGCGACCCCGGTGCTCCGCGGCCTCAGCCTGCGCGTCCCGGCGGCGAGCACGATCGCGATCGTCGGCCCCACCGGGGCGGGCAAGTCCACCCTGCTCAGCCTGCTGCTGCGCCTCTACGACCCCGACGGCGGCGCCATCACCGTGGACGGGACCGACCTGCGCCGGTTCGGCCTCGCCTCGCTCCGCGAGCGCATCGCGCTGGTCCCCCAGGACCCGTGGATCATGGACGGCACCATCCGCGACAACATCGCGTTCGGCCGGCCCGCGGCGAGCGAGGGCGAGGTGATGGCGGCGGCTCGGGTGGCCCTGGTCGACGAGTTCGCCTCGCGGCTGCCGTCGGGCTACGACAGCGCCGTCGGCGAGGGCGGGGGCCAGCTCTCCGGCGGGCAGAGGCGCCGCCTCGCGATCGCCCGCGCGCTGGTCCGCGACGCCGCCATCCTTCTGCTCGACGAGCCCACCGCCGGGCTCGACGCCGAGGCCGAGGCCGAGGTGCTCGCCGCCATCCGGCGGGCCGCACGGGGAAGGACGGTGGTCCTGGTCACCCACAGCCTGGCGCTGGCGGGGACCGCCGACCGGGTCGCCGTGATCCGTGACGGCATCGTCGTCGAGGAGGGCCCCCCCGCGGACCTGCTGACCCGTGACCAGGGCGCATATCACCGCCTGTGGGCCGTGCAGCGGCCCGCGGTGGCGGTGCTGAAGGAGGTCGATCACGGCGCCGGGAGACCGACCCGGCGCCCCGTCAACTCTCGAGGAAGGAGGTGATTCTGATGAAGGTGTGGCACGACGAGCACAACCACGACCGCGAGCGCGGTGACGACCGGCACGACCGCGATCACCGTCACGACGGTGGCGATGACGACGACAGGTAGGCGTCGCCGGCCCGACTGATTCGACGGGAGTGGCGGCCGCCCGGGCCGCCACTCCCCTGGACCGTCTAGGCCAGGTGGCTGGTGCCTTTCTCAACGTGACGCACGCCGCGATGTGCCGTCGGGTCGCACAGGGTTGGAGGCCGCAACGGTGGCTTCCCCGGCGGCGCTGGGGTGCCGCACCCGTGGTCTGTTCTCGCCCGACGACCTTGCGTCAACGCAAGATAGTGAGAAGCCCCATGGGAGGGCTTCCCCTCGTCTGGCAATCGCGAAGCGGCACTGCGCGCCAACGCTTCCTCCTCGGACCGGCCGAGCGGCGCCAAATGACG
>JAQBPH010000498.1:0-5116 GCA_028287625.1 Chloroflexota bacterium
CGGCGGCCGGCAGCCCGCGCGCCGATGCCGAGGCCGGCGAGCAGCACGCCACCGCCCAGCGGAAGCTCTGCGCCGGTCTTCGGCGTGGCCACCGCCTTGGTGGCGGCGGGAGGGTTGGACGCGGTCACCCCGGCGACGCCGGTCCCCGGGATGGGAAGCGTCACCGGGACGGGGGCACCGCCGGAGACCGGGCAGGTGATGGCGGCGGCGTTCTTGACGCTGCTGTCAGCCTTCGCGGTGTCCTCGGAGTCCTTGTCGGTGTCCTCGGAGTCCTTGTCCTTGTCCGAGTCCGAATCCTTGTCGGTGTCCTTGTCCGACCCGCTCTTGCCGGTGCCGCAGGCGACCGGGGCGGGCACGGGCTTCGAGACCGGCGCCGCCGCCTTCGGGGTCGGTGTCGCCTTCGGGGTCGGTGTCGCCTTGGGCGTCGGCGTGGCCTTGGCAGTCGCCGTCGGCTTGGGCGTGGCGATCGCCTTGGGTGTCGGCGTCGGAGTCGAGGCCGCCATGGCGGTTGACACCCCGGCGCCTGCGAACAGCATCGCGAGTCCCACCGTGACCGTCGCGGCGAGGCCGCGCACGAGCGTGGAGAGACGCATCCCTTCCATAGTCCCCTCCCTGATATTTCGCGTATCGACGCGAGCACGTCGAACGCCGTATATGGACCGGATGCTAGCAGGACCGCGCGGTCAGACGCGGCTGCACGTTCGCGGAGCGCGACTCGCCCCCTGTTCAGGCGCCGTTCATGCGGCCCGTCGGCGTCGAGCGCCCAACTCCCCGGTGGGGTCGGTCGGGCTCGACGGCGATTTCGCGAAAACCGCTCGAAACCTAAAGCAGCCGGCGACCTTCTGTTAATCCCACGCGGCCCTGTCAACCCGGTGATGTCAGCGGAGGGTTTGCACAACTGGATGCGTTGACGGTGCGGATGGGTGGTATGAGGACGGCCGGATGACCTCGGGTCGCTCCGCGCCTCCCCCGGCGCCGGCGGTGGAGGTGCTGCCCGAGGGAACCCTGCGCGGCGGTCCGCGTGGCCCCATCGGCGAGCGAACCGCGTTCGTCATCGACTCCTCCGCGACCGTCCAGCTCATCGCCCACACCCTGCTGGAGATCGCCGGCTTCAGCGTGGAGAGCTTCGGCGCCCCCCACGCCGCCCTCCAGCGCGCCGTCGAGCTGCGGCCCGACGTGGTGGTGCTGGAGCCGCGCAGCCCCGGGATCGACGCCTTCGCCACCATGCGGGCGCTCAGCCGGCTCCACGGCGCCGAGGCGGCCCCGGTGGTCTGGTGCACCACCGTCGAGCCCACCGCCGATGCGGTCGAGGAGGGGGCGCGCCTCGGCCTCCGCGGCGTGCTGGTCAAGCCCTTCCGGCTGGAGGCGCTGACCGCGCTCGTGCTGCGGGTGTGCCGCCGCGCCGATCGTGAGCGCCGCCTGGCGATGCTGGGCATCCCGCCCGACGAGCTGACGACGCGCATCCTGAGCGGCGACGCCACGCGGCTGTGGGCCCGGGCCGAGATCGAGCTCGCCGATGCCGCCCGCGCCCGGCGGTCGCTCTCGCTGGTGGCGGTGGGCGCCGACACCAGCGAGGCCACCGCCGCCGTCCGGCGCGCCGTGCGCGCCGTCGACACCATGGGCAGCGCCCCCGCGCACGTGCTGCTGGTGCTGCTTCCCGACGTCGACGAGAGCGGCGCCGCGGTGGTGGCCGGCCGGGTCGCCGCGAGCGTCGCCGCCCTCGAGCCGGCGCCGGTGGTGGGCCGCGTGACCCGGCGCGACGGGGAGGACGAGACCGAGCTGCTGGCCCGGGCGGTGCTGGAGGTGATCGTCAGGCGGGTGGGCTGAGCCCCGCGACCGGCCGCGCATACTGGGTGCGTGACCGGTGCCCCACCGCCGGCGGAGCGCCCCTGGTGGCAGGACGCCGTGCTCTACCACGTCTACTGCCGCTCCTTCGCCGACTCCGACGGCGACGGGGTCGGCGACCTGCGCGGCATCGTCGAGCACCTCGACCACCTCGCCTGGCTCGGGGTCGGCGGCATCTGGCTGTCGCCGACCACGCCCTCGCCCAACGCCGACTGGGGCTACGACGTCGCCGACCACCGCGGCGTCGACCCCGCCCTGGGCAGCCTCGACGACCTCGACGAGCTGGTGGAGCGCGCCGGCCGGCTCGGCATCCGGGTGCTGCTCGACCTGGTGCCCAACCACACCAGCGACCGCCATCCCTGGTTCCTCGACGCCCGCTCCTCGCGGAGCGCCGCCCACCGCGACTGGTACGTGTGGGCCGACCCGGGCCCGGGCGGTGCCCCGCCCAACAACTGGCTGAGCTTCAGCGGCGCGCCGGCGTGGAGCCTCGACCCCGCCACCGAGCAGATGTACCTGCACAACTTCCTCGACGCCCAGCCCGACCTCGAGTGGTGGAACCCCCAGGTGCGCAGCGCCTTCGAGGACATCCTCCGGTTCTGGTTCGACCGGGGCATCGCGGGCTTCCGCATCGACACCGCCAACCGGCTGGTGAAGGACCGCCTGCTCCGCGACAACCCGCCCGCGGGCGGCGACCTCCACGAGCAGGTCACCGGAATGCCCCAGGAGCAGCGTCACAACGCCAACCGTCCCGAGGTCCACGAGGTGCTGCGCGGCTGGCGGCGCCTCGCCGACGGCCGCACCCCGCCCGGGCTGCTGATCGGCGAGACCTTCGTCTTCGACCTCGAGGAGATGGCCTCGTACCACGGCGCCGGGGACGAGCTGCACCTGACGCTGAACCTGCCCTTCCTCTTCGCGCCGCTGCGCGCCGGCGCCCTCCGCGAGGTGGTGGAGCGCACCGAGGCGGCGCTGCCCCCGGGCGCCTGGCCGCTGTGGCTGGGCTCGAACCACGACGTCCCCCGGCTGGCGACGCGCTGGTGCCACGGCGACCCCGGCCGGGTGCGCTGCGCCATGCTGATGCTGCTGACCCTGCGCGGCACCCCGCTGCTCTACTACGGCGACGAGATCGGCATGGGCGACACCCCCATCCCCGCGGCGCGGGTGCGCGACCCGCTGGGACGGCGCGGTCCCGAGCGCCCCGGCCGTGACGGGGCGCGCACCCCGATGCGCTGGCACGCCGGGCCGGGCGCCGGCTTCACCGCCGGCGGGGTGGAGCCGTGGCTGCCCCTCGGCACCGAGCCCGGGGTCGACGTGGCGGGGCAGCGCGACGACCCCGGCTCGGTGCTCCGCCTCTGCCGCGACGCCATCCGGCTGCGCGCCGCCGAGCCCGACCTCCGCGACGGCGCATGGCGCGTCCTCCCCTCGCCGCCGGAGGTGCTGGCGTTCCGGCGCGGAGATTCGGTCACCGTCGTCCTCAACCTAGACGGCCGGCCGGCCGTTGTGCCCGGGATGGAGGGGACGGTGCTGCTCGGCACCGACCGGTCTCGGGACGGGGCCCCGGTGCGGGGCCGCCTGGAGCTGCGCGGCTGGGAGGGCACGGTGATCCGGGGCTGAGGCGTATGGTCGCGGGCGTGCTCCGCGCCGACCACGCCCCCACCCCGACCGACATCCGCGAGGCCGCCGCCCGGCTGCGACCGGTGGCCGTCACCACCCCGCTGGAGCGCAGCCCGCGGCTCTCCCGCGAGCACGGCTGCGAGCTCCAGATCAAGCGCGAGGACCTGCAGGTCACCCGCTCCTACAAGATCCGGGGCGCCTACAACCTCATCGAGCAGCTCCCCGACCTCATCCGCGGGCGCGGGGTGGTCTGCGCCAGCGCCGGCAACCACGCCCAGGGGGTGGCCTACAGCTGCGCGCGGCTGGGCGTCCCCGCCTTCGTCTTCCTCCCCCGCAGCACCCCCCGGCAGAAGCTGGCGCGGATCCGCGAGATCGGCGGCGAGCACGCCCGCATCGAGCTCGCCGGTGACAGCTACGACGAGGCGGCGCAGAGCGCCATCGCGTTCGCGGACGCCAAGGGCCTTCCGGTGGTGCCGCCCTTCGACCACCCCGACATCATCGCCGGCCAGGGCACCGTGGGCCTGGAGATGGTGGACGGCGCCGCCGAGCCGCCCGAGGTGCTGGTGGTGCCGGTCGGCGGAGGAGGGCTGGTCGCCGGCATCGCCGCCTACGTGAAGCGCGAGCACCCCCACACGGTGATCATCGGCGCCGAGCCCGCCGGCGCGCCCAGCATGACCGAGGCGCTGCGGGCGGGACGGCCGGTCTGGCTGCCCGGCCTCGACGGCTTCGTCGACGGCGCCGCGGTGCGCCAGGTGGGCGAGCTGCCGCTGCGGATCGTCGCGGAGCTGGTCGAGGAGGTGGTGACCGTCGCCGAGGGAGCGGTCTGCACCGCCATGCTCCAGCTCTACCAGCACGAGGGCATCGTCGCCGAGCCGGCCGGGGCGCTCTCGGTCGCCGCCCTCGACCAGCTCGGCGAGCGCGTCCGCGGCCGCCGCGTCGCCTGCGTGCTCAGCGGCGGCAACAACGACGTCAGCCGCTACGCCGAGGTGATCGAGCGCAGCCTGGTGCACGAGGGGCTCAAGCACTACTTCCTGGTCGAGTTCCCGCAGCGCCCCGGTGCCCTCCGCGGCTTCATCGACAACGCCCTGGGCGCGGGCGACGACATCACCTTCTTCGAGTACACCAAGAAGACCAACCGCGAGAGCGGCCCGGCGCTGGTGGGCATCGAGCTGGCCCGCCGGGAGGACCTCCAGCCGCTGCTGGAGCGGATGAGCCGCACCGGGATCAGCTACCGGGCGCTCGACTCGCGCAGCCCGCTGTTCTCGTTTCTCGTGTAGCCGCTCTGCCGCCGGTGGAGATGCCCGGCAGTTCTGCCGCCGGTTGAGGTTCGCGGACAGCCGCTCTGCCGCCGGTTTTTACTCGGGGGGGACTGCGTCCCCCCCGCTCGGTCGCAAGACATCGTGCGCTGGCGCGCCCGATGCCGGCTCCCGCCCCCCCTCGCCGGCACTCGCCGGCGGCGAGCGCTTCGCGCTCGCTATTCGGGGCGGCCACCCGCCGAGGTACGAGGCGAGGAACGCGTCGCGTTCCTCTTGGGAAACCGCACGATCCGCGGAGACGGCGGCGCAGCGAGGCGCCGCCGCGAAGGCCGTGATGCCCATGCGGGGCCTCAAGCACCCACCCGTGAAGCCGCTCGGCGGGTCCATTGTGAGCAACGCGCGGC
>JAQBPH010000499.1:0-9866 GCA_028287625.1 Chloroflexota bacterium
TCGATCCTGCGGCAACAAACTGGACCAGTATTGGAGTATTAGGACCCAACAATGCCACAGGCGCCGACGCTAACACCATGGGCACTTACAAAAGCCCATCCGGTATATTTCAATGGATGCTAAGACAAGGCGATACTGCTCTCCTTGGAACAGCGCCCACTCCCGCGCCCACTCCCGCGCCCACGCCCGCCCCCACGGCCACGCCCACGCCGCGGCCGACGCCCACACCGACGCCCAAGCCCACGCCCACGGCCACGCCGACACCCGCGCCGGCTCCCACGCCCACGCCGGCTCCCACGCCGGCACCGCCGGTCGACGGCATCACGACGGCCGCCCAGGTGCCCACGGACCCCGCGACGGTGCCGCAGCCACCGGCTCCACCGCCGCACGGGCCCACCCCACCGGCAACCGGGCGCGGCGGCCATCCCTCGGCGGTGGTGCTCGCCCTCGCCGCCTCGGGGCCGCTGGCGGGCATCGGCGCCCGGCTGGGCGGTGCCGTCAGCGGGGTGGTGCCCCTGCCCGGATTGGCCTCCCTGCAGTCGACGCTGCTGACCGGGGGCGACGGCGCCACCGCCATCCTCGGCGGCGTCGTCCTGGCCTGCTCGGCGGCGCTCGGCCTCGGCGCCTACGCCTGCACCCGGCTGCGCCGCAGGCTCGCACGGCTGTGGTGAGCGCAGCGTCCACGACCCCGGCCCGCCGGACGGGGGCCGCGTCGCAGCGGGTGATGCGCGGCCTGGTGGTGGCCGGCGTGCTCTCGGTCGGCTGGTGGCTGATCTGGCTCGCCGACTGGTCGCACGCCGGCAACCCGCCGCTCTACGGGCTGCTGATGGCCGCCCAGCTCTTCAGCGTCATCCAGGTGCTCGGCTACTGGCACTGCATCTGGCACCGCCGCGCGCCCCAGGCGCCGCCGCCGTCCGATCCCGCGGGATGGGACGTCGACGTGCTCATCTGCACCTACAACGAGCCGTACGACATCGTGGCCCGCACCGTCGCCGCCGCGGTGGCGATGGACGGGCCCCACCGCACCTGGGTGCTCGACGACGGCCGCCGGCCCGAGTTCGCCGACATGGCGCGGCGGCTGGGCGCGAGATACCTCACCCGCGCCAACAACCGGGGGGCCAAGGCCGGCAACATCAACGCCGCGCTGCGGCGCATCGGCGGCGAGTTCATCGCCGTGCTCGACGCCGACCACGTGCCCCGGCGCGACATGCTGGAGCGGCTGATGCCCTGGACCGCCGACCCCGCGGTGGCGGTGGTGCAGGCGCCGCAGCACTACGGCAACCGGCGCAACGGCTTCGTCGCCGGCGGCGCCATGGAGCAGCAGGACATCTTCTTCGGGGCCATCCTCGAGGGCAAGGACGGCTGCAACGCCAGCTTCTGCTGCGGCACCAACATGGTGATCCGGCGGAGCGCCCTGGACGGGGTCGGCGGCTTCGACGAGGACTCGGTGACCGAGGACGCCGCCACCACCGTCTCCCTCCACGAGCAGGGGTGGAAGACCCGCTACGTCAACGAGATCGTCGCCGACGGCCTCGCCCCCGAGGACCTGGGCGCCTACCTCTCCCAGCAGTTCCGGTGGGCGCGCGGCAGCCTCCAGCTGCTGCTCGGCGGCCGGCTCCTGCGGAGCCGCCTGCGCCTCGCCCAGCGCCTCCAGTACGCATGGTCCGCGGCGCACTACCTCTCGTCCTTCTCCACCCTCGTCTACCTGCTGCTGCCCTGCCTGGCGCTCGCCTTCGGCATCCAGCCGATGGGCGCCGCCACCACCGACTTCGTCTCCCACTTCCTCCCCTACCTGGCGATCTCGCTGGTGGTGTTCCTGCACAGCAACGACGGCAACCTGCGCTTCCGCGGCATCCAGATGTCGTTCGGGCTCTTCCCCACCTACCTGTCGGCGCTCGCCTCGGTGGTCGTCGGCCGGAAGGTGGGATTCGTGGTCACCTCGAAGGTCCGGGAGAACGGGTCGTTCTACCGCCTGGTGCGGCCCCAGCTCCTGGTCATGGCGGTGCTGCTGGCGGCGATGGTCGACGGCGCGCTGCACTACAGCGGCGCCAGCACCGTGAGCAACGAGTGCTGGTGCGTGGTCAACCTCGCCCTGCTCCGGGGCGTGGTCAAGGCGGCCGCCAGCCAGCCGGTGCGGCGCCGCCGCGCCGACCCGGTGGCGGCGGTGAGGGGAGTGGCGGCATGAGCACGAGCGCACCTGTCGAGACCGGGCCCCGTTCCGCCCCGGCGCCGGCGCCGGGGCGGGCCGGCCAGGAGCGTGCCCACGCCCTGTACCGGCTGCTGCGCACCCACCCGCTCCGGGCGCTGGTGAGCAGCGCGCCGATGGCCCGCGCCACCCTGGGGATGCTCTGCCTGGTCGCGGCGATGCTCCGCCTCCTCCCCGGCGGCCACGACCTCCGCCTCGACGAGGCCCAGAGCATCCAGGTCGCCTCCCATCCGCTCTTCGGCGGCGCCCTGCCGTCGCTCTTCGTCACCACCGCGGCGGACGTCCACCCGCCCGCGTACCTGGTGCTGCTCCACGGCTGGATGCGGCTGGTGGGAACCGACGTCTACCTGCTCCGCCTGCCCAGCGCGGTGGCCGGCATCCTCTGCGTCCCCGCCCTGTACCTGCTCGGCAAGGCGCTGTACGGGCACCGCGTCGCCCTGATCGCGGCGCTGCTCGGCACCGTCTCGCCGATCTGGATCTGGCATGCCCAGGAGGCGCGGATGTACCCGTTCGTGCTGCTCCTCGTCACCCTGAGCACCTGGCTGCTGATCACCGCGCTGCGCACCGGCGGCCGGCTGCGCTTCGCCGGCTTCGCGGTGTGCTCGGTGCTCGCCGTGTACACCCACTACTTCGCGCTCCTGGTGCTCTTCGCCCAGGGGATCTACGTGCTCCTCGAGCACAGACGGCTGGGCCGGCGCCGCACCCTGGCGGCGCTCGCCTGCGTGGCCGGCGTGGTCGCCTCCCTCGTCCCCTGGGCGCTGGTCGTGGTCGCCAACTACCGGGGCGCGTCCGACCCGGCGCTCGGCGCGCTCTCGCTCTACACCCCGCTGATCACACTGGTGCAGCTGGTCGCCGGCTACCTCACCACCCCGCTGATGTCGCAGGTGGTGGCGGCGTGGCCCCTGCTGGTGCTGGTCGCGCTCGGCGTCGGCGTCTTCGGCGGCCGGATCTCCTCGGCGGGGCGGCTGCTCTGGCTGCTGGTGCTCGTCCCCGTGCTGCTCGCCGTCGCCGTCACCCTGGCGGCCAAGCCGGTGTTCTCGACCCGCTACCTGATCATCATCACCCCGGCTCTCTACGTGATGATCGCCCGGGCGCTGAGCCGCGCCCTGCGGCACGACGTCCGCGCCACCGTGGTCGCGCTGCTCACCGCGTCGATGATGGGCGCCTGGATGATCCAGAGCTTCAGCATCCTCAACCCTGCCGAGGAGCGCTACTCCGGCCTGGTCGGGTACGTCGAGAACCACGCCGCGCCCACCGACGCGGTGCTCCTGGACGCGGGCTTCGCCCAGTTCCCGTACCTGTACTACGCCCAGAACAACCTGCCCGCGTACACCTACCCGCCGCCCGACGCCGCGGCGACGGTGAGCGACGCGCAGCTGGCCGACTACCTGACCCGGATGTCGACCGGCCGCCAGCATCTCTGGGCGCTCTTCGACCTCGACACCGCCACCGACGCGGGCCAGCGGGTCCGCCACTGGCTCGACTACAACACCGCCGGCCGGGTGGTGGTCGAGGGCGGCCGCTTCGGCCGCAACGTGCCCGGCGACAGCGCCAGCTCTGTCAACGTGCAGCTCGTGCGCTACGACGTCATCCCCCGGCCGGAGGCCCGGCAGGTGAGCCGGCCGCTCACCGTCGCCGAGCTCCGCGCCCTGGGCGGCCTCAGCCCCACCACCCGGCAGCCCTTCGCCGGACCGACCTCGTCGCCGGGAACGCTGGCGACGCTGCTGGGCGAGCCCGCCGCGCCGGCGGCGCGCCTCGACCACTGGAGCATGCCCGCGCTCCCCTACATGGCGAGCAGCTCGTGGCTCTCGCTGGAGAACGCCAACACCTTCTCGATGACGGTCACGCTGCGCCGCGACGGAGCGGCCCCGGTGCTGCTCTACGTCCCCGCGCGCTCCGAGCTCGAGGTCGGCGCCGCGGCCGTCGGCGGAGCGGTGACCGGGGCCTTCACCCTGGACGGCACAGCCCCCTTCGTGGCGGCACGCGACCTCGGCGACGCCAGCCGGGCCGTCCGCGTGTACGGCGATGCCTGAGCGGCTGCGGGCGCTGGCGCTGGCCGTGGCGACGCTGCTCGCCGCCGCCTGCGGGCAGGTGGCGGCCAGCCCCTCGCCCACCGGGGCCCCGCCCAGGCCCGCCGAGTCGGGGCTGCTCCAGGAGGCGTGGCAGGGCTACAGGGCCGCCTTCATCCAGGGTGACGGGCGGGTCATCGACCTCGAGCGGGATGGCGTCTCCACCTCGGAGGGGGAGTCGTACGCGATGCTGCGGGCGGTGTGGAGCGGCGACCGCGGCACCTTCGACCGGGTATGGCGGTGGACACAGGACAACCTGGGGACCCGCGAGACCGGCCTCTTCGGCTACCTCTGGGGCGACAACCACCACGGCGCGTACACGCTGCTGAGCCGCGACAGCGCCGCCGACGCCGACGAGGACATCGCCCTGGCGCTGCTGCTCGCGTCGCGGCGCTGGGGAGACTCCGCCTACCTGTCCGGCTCCCGCGGCGTGCTGGCGTCGATCTGGACGCACGAGGTCGCCACCGCCGGCGGCCGTCCCTACCTGAGCGCGGGCAGCTGGGCTCCGGGCAACCGCTCGGCCGGGCTGATCGTCAATCCGTCGTACATGGCCCCGTACGCCTACCGTCTCTTCGCCGGAGCGGACCCGGCGCATCCCTGGGCGCAGCTGGTTCCCACCGCCTACTCGGTGATCCGCGACTGCACCGCGTCGCCGCTCTCGACCGGGCGCAGCGCGGGGCTGCCCCCGAACTGGTGCGCCATCGCCGGCGACGGCCGGGCGGGACCGGCGCCGCAGATGAGCAAGCCCGACACCTACGGCTACGACGCCTTCCGCACCATGTGGCGGGTCGCCGTGGACGTGCTCTGGAACGGCGCCCCGGAGGGCCGCGCCTACCTCGCCGCCGCCAGCCCGCTGCTCCGCGACTGGACCGCCCGCCACAGCCTCGCCCCCGAGTACGCACACGATGGGAGCGCCCTCGGCGGCGCCGCCGACCCCACCGTCGAGGGCGGCGATCTCGGCGCCCTCCTCATCGCCGACCCGGCGGCGGCGCAGTCGCTGCTCCACGACGTGCTGCTCGCCTCCTACAGCCGCGACGGGGCCGCGCACTTCGGCGACCCGCGCAACTACTACGAGCAGAACTGGGTGTGGTTCGGGATCGCCCTCGCCGAGGGAGCGGTACAGTCCCTGGGGTGAGCGAGCCGGCGCTGATCCTCGCCCCCAACCCGTCGATCTACACCGGGCCGGGGACCAACACCTACCTGGTCGGCGACGGGCCCGGGCTGCTGTGCATCGACCCCGGCCCGGACGACGCCACCCACCTCGAGGCGGTGCTCGCGGCGGCGGAGGCGCGGGGCGGGAGCATCCGGCGCATCCTGCTCAGCCACTCCCATCCCGACCACCGACCGCTGGCACGGGAGCTGGCGGCGCGCACCGGAGCCAGCGTCCACGCCCTCGAGCCCGGGCGCGGCGAGGACGGCGCCGTGCCGCTGCGCGACGGCGAGCGGGTTCGCTCCGGCCAGGTGACCCTGGAGGTGGTCGCCACCCCGGGCCACGCCGGCGACCACCTCTGCTTCTACGAGCCCGACGGCGGGGTCCTCTACAGCGGCGACCACATCCTCGGCGGCATGACCAGCGTGGTGAGCCCGCCCGACGGCGACATGACCGCCTACATGGCCTCGCTGGAGCGGGTGCGCGCGCTGCGCCCGGCGGTGATCCATCCCGGCCACGGTCCGCGCATCGACGACGCCATGGCGCTCATCGACCAGTACCTCTCCCACCGCCGCGCCCGCGAGGCCGAGGTGGAGCGCGCGGTGCGCGAGCGCGATGGCCTGGTGGCGCCGATCGAGCTGGTGCCGCAGATCTACGCCGCCTACCCGGCGGCGCTGCACCCCGCGGCCGCGCGCAGCGTCGAGGCCCACCTCGACAAGCTCGCCGCCGAGGGACGGGCGACCCGGGTCGTGGTCGACGGCGAGCCGCGCTACCGGATTCCCTGAGGGAGGCTTGACTGCCTATCTCTTCGATGATATATCTCATTTCAGAGATACACAGGAGGGAGGGCATCCCGTGGGATCCATTCGCATCGAGGACCGCACCACCACTCGCCTCGGGTGCGTCCTCGCCGCCGCCCTCGCCGTTGTGGCCATTCTCCTCGTTGCCCTCCTGTCCCTCGCTCATGCGTTCGATCAGCCGTCATCCGGCCAGCTCCGCCGCGACGAGGCTGCCGCGCTCCAGAAGGCGGCGCTCGACGCTGCCTGGCAGCCCTGGGCAACCGCCGCCGAGAACGTGGCGCTCGTGTCGCTGTGCCTGGCTGTTCCCGTCGGCATCTCGTTGGCCAGCTTCGTGGTGATCCGCCGAACGCGGGTCATGTGGCCGGCTGAGGAGCGGCACGCGCCGGCCACGGTGGAACCGAGACGGGAGGACAGATTCCCGTCCGCTGTTGCGTCGCCGAGTCATGCAGGATCGCACGATCTCGATGCCGCCTAGGACGAAACGGGTTGGGAGGCGGAGCCACTGTTGCGATTGTCGCTCATCTGCCGGTCGCATTCATCGCGTGGGGAGTGGCTCACGACCCGAGCATCGCGGTTCAAGACGGTACCGACGTGCGCTCTCGCCCGACCGACAATCACATCGTTCGTTTGTCGAGCACTCGGACAAGCTTGTCGCGATTTTACCGGGCGGATGGTATCGTGACTCGGGCGTTGCTGCGGATCAGGCTTCCTGTAGCGGGGGAAGAGAGCACATGGCCTATCAAGGTGCCGAGTGCACGGACATCTTCTCCGGGGCCTGCCAGCGGCTGTCGGACGAGGCGTGTCGTACCGTTCTCGGCATCTGCCTTTCCCTGTTACGCGGCGACTTCGTGTCCAACCATCACTCCGGGGAAAGGGTGAGCTATCCGTTTGAGGCCGACGATCGTGCCTACTGCTTCATCTACACAATCGTCGAGCGCAGCGACGGAGAGCACTTCATCGCCCTCGACCTGGTCGAATCACAGGTCGCCGATCTCCCTGCGGCAGATGCAACGGAGGTTCCGGGCACCGCGGCTCAGGGGAGCGCCCCTCCCGCGAGCGCGGAGGGGTTGACCGTCGACCTACCGGGACGTCAGAAGAAGCGATCGAAGCCCAGGCCGGGCCAGCTGCCCGCCCAGGGTTGACTACATCTCGTTGACGATATATGCTGCACAGAATATATTTTGGGCGCCAGCCGCCGCGCACCGGGCATCCGTGAGGTCCCAGAGTGAGCCGCCGTTTGTGTGATTCAGGTCGACGGCGCCTGCGGAGGACAGTGAGTCGATGGGCCATGTCGATGTGAACCGTCACCCCCGACGCGTTCTCCTGAGAGGCAATCCCGATGAGGACGTGCTGGTAGCGCGCCTCTCCGAGGGCAGGCCAGGGCCGATGCGGTCACTGGTCAGAGCCGTCCAGAGCCGGCAGCAACTGTTCAAGAAGCTCATCGACTGGAGGAAGGCGGTCACCACACAGGAGGCGGTCGCGGGTGCAATGGCGACCTCCCAGTCCGCGGTGGCTCGCCTGGAGCACGGGGGCGGTGACCCGAAGATCTCCACACTCGAGCGGTATGCGACCGCGATCGGCGCGAGCATCACGTGGGACCTGGCGGTCGACGAGCAGGCGGTGGCCGACTCTCCTCACCTCAAGATGACGAAGGTGATACGAGGGGTGAGTGCGACCGTGCTCGATCTGGACGGGCTGGACTCCGCGGAGCGCATCCGGCGCGTGCGTCCGATGCTGGAGAGCATCCTGGACCAGCGAAAGGAGAAGGAGCGCGAGGCGGCACGGCTTGCAGCGCAGCATCGCACGCCTGCGGAGCTGGCCCGCCTGGAATCCGCACTCGACGCCATCGAGGAGCTCCCGGATCGTGGTTTCCAGCGATCGGAGGATCTCGAGCGCTTCCGCGATCGCTACCGGAGGTCAGCACGGGAGTTTCACATCGCTCTTGGCGCTGCCAGCCACAGCGACGAACTGCGTGCGGACATCGCCGAGCTGGTCGATCACCTGTACACGGTGCTCGACACGCGTGACGTGCCCAACACCACGGGCACGCAGAAGCTGCTCCATGGTGCCATCGTCGACGCAGTTCGCAACCAGGACCCTGAGGCTGCTGCCGAGGCGGTCGCGGCACATTTCAGTGACGCGCGAGCGGCCTTCGGCGAGATGCTCCTGGGCCACCTGCCTGCCATGACCATGACCACGGTTCTTCAGATGCGAGAGCAGGCGGAGTGCCTTGCGGCGGTCCTCGCTGCCCAGCAGCGCTCCGCGGACGACGTCGAGCGTCTCCACGATGCGCTGCGCTCGACGCGGGAGATCCCGGACGGAGGCTTCGACACCTTCGAGCAGGCGGAGGCGTTCCGCGAGGCCGATCGAGAGTTGCATCTGGCCATCGCCGCCGCCGGGCACAACCCGGTGGTCTACGAGCTGGTCGAGGTCGCCCACCGTCACTTCCTCGATCTCCTCGGTGGCATGGAACCCCGGTTGAGGGGTTTCCAACCACGGCAGACCGGGAAACACGCCGTGATCGTCAGGGCCATCTGCGAGGGGAGGTCCGACGACGCTGCCAGAGCGACGAGTGACCACATCGCATCCACACGAGAGGCTCTGGAGCAGGGGCTGCTGGCCCGCTGGCGCTCCCCGGTGCGTGCGACCGCCGACTGAGGTCCTCTGGACATTCGGAGTGGACGCCGGCGCCGGCATCCGCCCAGAGGGGGTCAGCGCGAGCCGGCGGTGACCCCGGGCGCGGGCAGCAGGTCCCACTCGGTTCCGCCGCCGCGGGCATCGCGCACCTCGACGCCGAGGCCGGTCAGCAGGTCGCGGAGCGAGTCGGCGTCGGCGAAGCGCCGCTCCTCGCGAGCCCGCCGGCGGAGCTGGAGGATGGCCTCGACGAAGGGGCCGACCAGCTCCCGGGGGTCGCGCGCGCCGGTGCGGGCCAGGTCGCCGAGCTGGACGAGCATGGTGCGCTGGCGCGAGCGCGCCCGGTCCATGGCGTCGGAGTCGAGGGTGTCGCGCGACCAGTCCCAGAGGTGGCCGTCGAGGGCGAGCAGCGCCGCCAGGGCACGGTCGACCGCGCGCGCCTCGAGCGCCTGCTCGAAGGCGCGCCGGTGCTCCTCGACGCCGTCGAGGAAGGGGTCGCCCGCCCGGGCGACCGGGGCCTCCGGGGGCGCCGCCGATGGTGTCGGGCGGCCGGTCGCCGCCACCACCGCCTCGCCGCCGGGGCGCAGCGCGTCGATCGGCAGGGTGGTGCCGCTCTCGAAGCGCCGCTCCCGGCCGCCGCGGCGGAGGGTCACACCGCCGTTGCCGCGCACCGTGGCGGTGCCGGCGTCGAGGTCGAGGATGCAGGCGGTGTGCTCGTCCACGCCGAGCACCGCGGCGCCCTCGTCGAGCATCGACTCGAGCAGGCGCAGGCGGCGCTCCCCCATGTAGCAGAAGCGGGTGTCGTGGGTGCCGCCCTCCGCGTTGTTGAAGTGCGGGATCACGGCGCCGTCGATTCCCGCCTCGCCGAGGATGTCGAGCCCCTCCAGCCAGTGCGGCGGCTCCCCGACCTTGTAGATCTCGTAGACCGGCAGCGCGTAGCGTCCCAGGGCGCAGGCGGCGGCGCTGGAGAAGGTGACGCAGCCGCCGCCGCGCAGCTTCTCGACCAG
>JAQBPH010000518.1:0-2516 GCA_028287625.1 Chloroflexota bacterium
GCCATCGCCCCCGCATCCCCGACCGCATCGTCTTCGACAAGCTCGTCCAGGTGCTGGTCTTTGGCGCCGCCTACTGGCAAATCGCCGACCAGACCTGCTCCGCTACGACACTGCGCAGGCGCCGCGACGAATGGCGGGGCGCTCGGCCTCATGGATCAGATGATGACGCTGTCTCAGGAGGCCTACGACCGCATGATCGGCTTGCAGCTCGAGGACGTGGCCGTGGACGGCTGTATCACCAAGGCCCCCTGTGGCGGGACGCTGGCCGGCCCCAGCCCGGTCGACCGAGGCAAGTAGGGAACCAAACGCTCCACCATTGGATGCGGCGGGCATCCCTCTGGGTGTGGTCCCAGCACCCGCCAATCGCAATGATTCCCCGTTGCTGGCACCAACCTTGGACACTCTGGGCGATCTCGCGCTCCCCCCAGGAGAAACCACCGTGCACCTCGACCGCGGATACGACTCCGCCAAGACCCGCGCTGAACTCGAGCGCCGCGGGCTGGTGGGTTGCATTGCAAAAAGAGGAAGCCGGCGCCGCTTCGAGCCTCCTCCCGCTGGGTGGTGGAACGAACCAACTCCTGGCACAACGCGTTCAAGAAGCTCGCCTGGTGCACCGAGCGGAACGACCAGGTCATCAACTTCTACCTCGCCTTCGCCAACGCGGTCATCATCCTCCGCCGCCTGATCCGGGAGGGGTGGAAGCGCTATCGCTGGGATGGCCGTCCGAGGCGCTGCCCTTGAACGCGTCAACACCTATCGGCGCGCCCTCTCAGCTAATTAGTCAGCGTTAGTCCCGCGTTAGTCCAGGCCCGATTCCAGTCTGACGACCAGGTCGAGGAGCCCCTCCGCCTCCCAGGCACGATTTCGCGCTGACTCGGTCAGCCGGCGGAGCACTCCCGAACGTTCCAGTTCCGCGACCCCGTTCGTGACCGCCGGCTTCGTTCGCCTTGTCGCCGCGACCCCGACGGGCACCGTCACCACGGGATAGGCGGGCAGGATTTCGATCATTGCCCATGCAGCGGCGTCGGCGCGCGGGTTCGACGTCTCGCGGAGCTGCTGGCGCCATCGATCCTGAAGCTCCGCCACCCGGCCGGCATACCGGACCGCGAGGTCGGCGGCCTGCCGGGTCGCCACCGCGAACGTCTCGAGCCACTCCGCGATCCGGTCCTCCCGAAAGCGGGTGAGGCCCTCGATGTACCGATCCCTGGCGCGCGCCAGGATGACGCTCACCGGAGGCACGAACGCGGGCGCCAGCCCGCGGCGCCGCAGGACGATCTGGACGAGTGCCCGGCCGGTTCTGCCGTTCCCGTCGTCGAAGGGGTGGATGGTCTCGAACTGCGCGTGGGCGACAGCGGCCTGGACGAGAGGCGGGAGGGTCTCCTCGTTGCAGAAGAGGGCAAGATCGTGCAGCAGCCGCTCCACCTCCTCGGGAGGAGGCGGTACGAAGTCGGCGCCGCATGGGTTGTGATCGTTGCCACCGATCCAGCTCTGGGACGTCCGGATTCGCCCGGCGATGCCCGGAGTCGGTCCCTGTGCGAGGAGCTCGGTGTGGATGTCCACGATGTCCGCCACCCGGATCGGCGTCGCCGTCGATGCTCGTTCGATGGCCAGCTGCATCGCGTCGATGTTGGCGAGGATCTCGACCGCCTCAGGTCCCCCCCTCCGACCCGCGTCCTGGTTGGCCTCGGCACGCGCGAGCGCACGAGCGTCCACCTGCATCCCCTCGACCTTGGATGAGGCAATGGACTCGGTTCGCAGCAGGAGCCGGGCAAGAGGCGCCAGCTCCGGCCCGGCCCGGCGGTTGAGGTCGGCGACCGCATGTTCCGCGTCCGAGACGACCCCCGCCACATCACCGGGGAGCTGCAGGCGAAGATCGGCCAGGGCCGCTGGGATGAAGGCGTCGTACCCGCAGCTGCGCCGGTGGCGTGCTGGGGCGTAGACGCCTGGATTCCACACCCATGTCCGGCGGACCAGGGTCCCGCGCATCTCGGCTCATCCTGTACCACGACAGATCATTGGTAAAGGATAGCACTCAATCTTTACCAGGGAAAATTGGACCGAGGGGAACTGGCGGACACCGATCGCTGAGAGCGCCGCTCGGGCTCATCGCGGCTCGGCGTCCGACCGGACGCGCTCTCTCAGGCTCAACGGATGTTCAGGCCGGTGTCGGCCCCCGGAGGGAGGCCGGCCACGAGGCGGAGGATCGCCGCCGCCGGGATGGCGAGAGGGCGGGTGGTGCGGGTGACCAGCAGGTCCGTGTCGAGCCGCTGTCCGCGCACCGTGGGACCGAAGGGGCTCCAGAAGGCTCCGTCGGCGGTGATGGTGAGCTCGGGGGGGAGGTCGGCAGCGGTGACATCGACGCCGAGACCACCGGTGACCGCCCTCCCCCGGCGCACCACCGGTCGCACCACGTGGTCGACGTCGGGGACCCCCAGGGAGCGGTGAAGGGCGCACAGCCGCTCCATGGCTCCCGCGTCGAGCCCCTCGGAGGTGGTGGCGATGCGCACCCCCACACC
>JAQBPH010000529.1:0-5226 GCA_028287625.1 Chloroflexota bacterium
GCCATCGCCATCCCCGTGACCGGCGCCGCCGGCGCCGCACCCCTCACCGGCGCCGCGCTCCTCGGCAGCGGCGCCCTGCTGCTGGTCCGCAGCCTCCGCTGCCCGGCCCGGCGCCCCCAGCCCTTCGACGACGCGCTCCCCGCCTACTGGTAGGAGGCCGGACCCGGCTGCGCCGAGTTCCCGATTCCCGTCGGAGACGGGAGATACAACGGTGGCCCTGCGGCAGGGGATCGTGCATACTGTGGCCCGTCAGGCAGCCAGGGGTGGCGCGCCTGACCGCATGCATCGACCCGGTGCGTATATGCAGCCTGCGCAACGGGGATCTGGTGATTGCCGTGTGCGCCCTCCGCACCCGGTCCTCGCTGGTGCTGCCATCGGGCTTGGGCGTCTCCTGGGGGGACGCGAAAAGGAGCGGGCATGTTCGCAGTCGGGAGGCCGGCGTCCATTGGCCGGCGCGCAGCCATCGGATCCGTCGTCGTCGCCATGCTGTCCGCCGGTGCGGTGGTGGCCCGTCCGGCCGCCGCAGCCGCGCCGGACAGCTCACCCGCCGCCGGGGTGCTGGGAACCGTCCCCACCCTTCTCCGTGACGCGCTCGACCTCGGGCCGCTGGTGCCGCGTCCGCTCGACGTGACCATGTCGCTGCCGCTGCGCGACCAGGCCGGGCTGCGTTCGCTGATCGCCGCCCAGAACACCCCGGGGAACGCGGAGTACCACCACTTCCTCACCCCCGACCAGTTCGCCCAGCGCTTCGCGCCCGACCCCGCCACGGTGGCGCAGGTGACCGGCTGGGCGGCCTCCTCGGGGCTGAGCCAGATCAGCGTGTCGCCCAACCGCACCCTGGTGTCCATGCAGGGGGCGAGCGACCGCGTCGGCGGCCTGCTGGGCATGCATCTCGAGAACTTCCTGAGCAGCCACGGCTTCAGCTTCTTCTCGCCGTCCACGGCCGCGACCCTGCCCGCGCAGCTCGCCGGCCGGGTCACCGCCGTGCTCGGGCTCAGCGACCTCAACCACCTCAGCGTCGTCCACACCGCCGCCGGCGTCGTGCCCGCCGCGGCCGGCGCGTTCAAGGGCTACGGGCCCCAGGAGTTCAACTCCTTCTACAACGCGCCGGCGCCGCAACCGACCGCGCACCGCGACGGCTCCGGCCAGACCCTGGCGATCCTCGCTGAGGGCGACCTGACCCAGCCGCGCGCCGACCTGCTGCAGTTCGAGAACCAGTTCGGGCTTCCCCACGTGCCCTGGACCACCGTGCCGGTCGGCGCCGGGCCGTTCACCGACACCGCCGCCGCCCCGGAGTGGGACCTCGACACCCAGTACTCGACCGCGTTCGCACCCGCGGCGGCGAACCTGCTCGTGTACCAGGCCAAGTCGCTGAGCGACCAGGACATCCTCGCGGAGCTCAACAGGTGGGTCACGGACAACCGCGCCGCCCAGGCGAGCGCATCCTTCGGTGAGTGCGAGTCGCTGGCCCACGTCAGCGGCTTCGCCACCGCCGCCGACACCGCCCTCGCCCAGGCCGTCGCCCAGGGGCAGACGCTGTTCGCCTCCAGCGGCGACACCGGCTCCTACTGCCCCTTCCTGATCAGCCAGAACGGCCTGCCGATCGGGCTGCCCGGTCCGAACTACCCGTCGGCCAGCCCGTACGCGGTGAGCGTCGGCGGCACCACCCTGACCCCCGACGGCACGGGCGGCGCCCACGAGGTCGCCTGGATCGCGGGCGGCGGCGGCCCCGCGCTGTTCGAGCCCACCCCCTCCTGGCAGGCGGGCGCGGGCGGCAGCTTCCTCGGCATCAACCGCGGCACCCCGGACGTCAGCCTCGACGCCGATCCGGCCTCCGGCTACGCGGTGATCGTCAGCGGCAAGCAGCTCGCCATCGGCGGCACCAGCGCCAGCTCTCCCGCCTGGCTGGGGATCTGGACACGGGTGCAGTCGTCGCACGGTGGCTCGCTCGGCTTCGCGAACCCGACCCTGTACAGCCTCCCGGCGGCGGTCTTCCACGACATCACCGAGGGCTTCCAGGGCCTCTTCATCGCCACCCCCGGCTGGGACTACACCACCGGGCGCGGCACCCCCGACATCAACGCCATGATCGCGGCGCTGGGCGGAGCCCCGGCCGCCGCCGCAAAGGCGCCCGGTCCCGCGGCGACGCCGGTCATCCCCGTGGCACCGCCGGCGCTGCCTGGCCTGCCCGGCCTGCCCGGCCTGCCCGGCCTGCCCGGCCTGCCTGGTCTGCCTGGTCTGCCTGGTCTGCCTGGCCTGCCGGCGGCACTGCCGGGCCTGCCGGCGCTGCGGGTGGCGCCTCCCGCCTCGAGCCCGGCGTCGAGCCCGCTCCAGGCGCTCACCACCCTGCTGCGCGGCGGCGGGACCAGCGCGTCGCCCGGTGGCGGCCTGCTCGGGCTCGGACTGCTGGGCGGACAGGGGTAGGACACCAGAGTCCCCACCGAGGCGGCGGAGGCCTGCCCTCCGCCGCCTCACCAGGGGGGGGCGAGATCTGGGCGGCACGCCGGTTGCCAGCCTCGAAGGATCCGCGTACGCTCCACGCACGCACGCACGCACGGTGCGAGTGCGGCAACTCCTTGTGGCATTGAGGGATGACCCCCGAGCACGACGGACACCACGGCAAGGATGGCCACCGGGAGGCCGAGCCCGATCAGGAGCCCGTCTGGGTCCAGGGGGTGAACTGCGGCCGCTGTGGCTGGCCGAACGCGCGCCAGGTGCAGCGGGGCATGCGCCGGGTCCAGTTCGTCTGCCAGTGGTGTGAGCAGTTCACCACCGCGGTGGTCGACCCCACGCTGAGGGGGATGATCGGCTTCTGACCGGGGGACGTCGCCCTCCCCCCTCCGCCCCCCCTCGGGGCGCAAATGCCCGGTCACCTCCCCCATCACCTAGAACGGCGTGGTATGACTGCGAGAACCGGTACCCGGCGTGCGCCGCGGCCGGCCGTTTGGGAGGGCCCCGGCCGTGGGTTGGAAGCGCAACAAGTTCATTCTCTATCCAGTGGAGTTCCTCTGCGGTGTGGGGATCGTGGCGATGATGGCCGTCACCGCGCTGGTGAAGTCGGTCACGCTGTTCCCCGACTGGCGGCGCTACAAGAAGATCCGCAACATCTAGCCCTCCACCGCCCGCCCGGAGCCGGAGCAGCTCCTGGCACGGTGACGGGGAGACCGCCACGCTCGAGGTGGCGCGCACCGCCTCGAGCGTGGCGCGGTCTCGCCCGCGCATCCCCTGGCGCCCCTCCTCGGGGTCGCTTTCACAGCTGATGGTGGCAGCACGTCTCCGCGGTGGGATAGATTGCTGCTTGTGGCGCGGAGGGGATGGAGGACGGATTGCAGCCCACGCTCCGAGGTCTGGTGGCACTTCTCGGCACCGCCAGCCTGCTCACCCTGGTCATCCCCCGGCCGGCGGGCGCGCGCACGGACGCCGGGTTCGTCAACGGCAGCGGCGCGGCGCGCGGCACCGCGCTGCGGCTCGCCCCTCGCACCGGGGGGCTGACCTACGCGGTCACCACCGGCGACTCCCTGGCCTCGTACCAGGGCACCGAGGGACGTGCCCAGGCCCAGGCGCTCGACCTCGGCATCTTCGGCCTGGTGCTGACCACGGTGTCGGCGTGCGGCCAGCAGCCGCCGCTGACGCCGGGGCAGCTGCCGGGACCGGTGCAGGCGAACTCGAGCCACGGGCCCTCCAGCTCCACCCACAGCTTCGCCGGCGGGGACATCGCCGCCGGCGGCACCGAGACCGCTGCGGCGCGCCCCAACGGCTCCGCGGCCGACGCCTCGGGCGCCACCCTGGATCTGCCCGGGGTGCTCAGCGTGGGCGCCGCCGTCAGCCACGCGGAGACCCGGCTGGTGCCCGGCCTCCGGCGTGAGGCGCACGCCGACGCCTCGATCGCCTCGGTGAGCCTCGCCGGCGGCGCGGTGCAGCTGCTCGGGCTGCGCTGGGACGTCACCCAGCACACCGGCGACGCGCCGGTGAGCAGCGGCGGCTTCCACGTCGACCAGATCCTCACCGGCGGCCAGGGCCTGCCGTCGGGCCTGCTCGACCAGCTGCCCGGCGCGGCGGAGCAGGTGGTGCAGTCGCTCGATCAGGCCAACCGGGCGCTGGCCCGCTTCGGCATCCACCTCGCCCCTCCGGCGGTGCGCACCCTCCAGGACGGCACCGTCGACGTGGGCCCGCTGCGGATCAGCCTCGGCGGCACCACCCAGCTCTCCCAGCCGCTCGGCGCCGCCCTGGCGGCGGCTCAGCCCGCCCGCGACGCGGTGGTGGCGATGCTGAAGAGCGATCCCCAGAACTGCCAGGACCCGCGCAGCGGCGTCCGGCCGGTGGCGAACGCCGGCCTGCTCGCCGGCGACATCGCCTACGGCGGTCTCACCGGCACCGGCGGCATCGACGTCGAGCTCGGCGGCGTCCACGCCACCACCGAGGGCATCGCCTACCGCAACCCCTTCGGTGACTTCCTGCCGCTGTCGCCCTTCGGGGGCACCACCATCACCGACACCACCCCGCCCGGCGCGGTGACCCCGGCGGCTCCACCCGCCGCTCCGCCGCGCCCGGCGCCGGCCGCCGCCACGGTGATCAGCCCCGCGACCGCGGGACGCACCGTCACCGTGTGCGTGACCCCCGGCTCGCTCGGGCGCTCGGGGTGCAGCGCCCACGACCTCGCCCGCGCCGCCGCCGCGGCCGGTCTGGGCATCGCGCTGCTGCTCTTCGCCGGGGACGCGCTGCTCCTCCTCCTCCGCCGCCGGCGCGCGGGGGCGGGGTCGTGAGCGGCGAGCGCGGGCGGCTGCCCGGCGCCGGGGGACGGCTGCTGCGCGGCTACGGCCCGCTGCTGGCGATGACCGTCGCCTTCGCTCTCATGGTCACGCTGGTGCCCACCGTCGCCCGCGAGCAGACCGTCGTCCACGACGGCACCGCCGCCGCGGGCAGCGTCAGCACCATCGGCCCGGGCACCGGCGCGGTCGCCCCGGTGGCCCCGGGCAGCGACCCCTCCGGCGCCACCGGGCCGGCGGGCTCGGCCTCGAGCACGCGCCGGGTGGTCGCCGGCCACACCAGCGGCTGCACCGACCGCCGCCAGCAGGTGCCTGGCGATCCCTACTCGCCGCCCTGCGTGCTCTTCGCCGGCGACAACGGGGGCGCCACCACCCGTGGCGTCACCCGGGACACGATCACCGTCGCGCTGCGCACCACCGCCGATCCCGACCTCTCCTCGACGATCGCGAAGATCACCGG
>JAQBPH010000531.1:0-8538 GCA_028287625.1 Chloroflexota bacterium
GGGAGTTCCAGGGCGACCTTGCCACCACGTGGACGCGGTCGGACGACGGCCTCACCTACACCTTCACGCTGCACCCGGGCGTGGTCTTCGACGACGGCACGCCCTGCGACAGCAGGGCGGTGGCGGCCGCGTTCCAGCGCCGCACCGACGTCAACTCCGCGCCGGCGTACATGCTCGCCGACGTCGACCACTACGAGACCCCGGACGTCACCACCTTCATCGTCAAGTTGAGGAAGCCGGTCAGCGCCTTCCTCGACTACATGGCCTCGAGCTGGGGCCCGAAGGCGGTGAACCCGGCGGTGCTCGCCGCGCACGCCGGCACCGACCACGCCCAGACCTGGCTGCAGAGCCATGGCGCCGGCAGCGGTCCGTTCGTGCTCTCGTCGTTCCAGCGCGGCCGCCGCTACACGCTGACCCGGAACCCGAGGTACTGGGGCACGAAGCCGTTCTTCCGCGAGGTCGACATCGACATCATCGCGGACTTCTCGACCCAGCGTCAGAAGCTCGACAAGGGCGACCTCGACGTCATCCTCCACGCCTACCCGGTCGCCGAGCTCGACTCCGCGAAGTCGAACCCGCAGCTGGTGGAGAAGGACTTCAAGGCCTACCTCATGCCGCTGGTGTACTTCAATCCCGCGAAGCCGGCGGTCGGCACCGCGGCGGTGCGCGAGGCGATCGCCAGGTCGCTCGACATCCCCGACGTCGTCACCCAGGTGTACGGGCGGCTGGGGAGCCTCGCCGCCGGGGCGTATCCCCTCGACCTGCTCGACCCCGCGGCCGCGCCGGTGAGGTACACCGACGACCCGGTGGCGGCGAGGACGGCCATCCCCGGAGGCGCCCTGACCCTCGACTTCGCCTACGTCGCCGACGAGAGCGGGGTACAGCGGCGCGCTGCCGAGCTGATGCAGCAGAAGGCGGCGCGGGCGGGCATCACCCTGACCCTGCGCGAGGTGCAGAACGCCCAGACCTACGACTTCGTCAAGGACCTGAGCAAGGCACCCGACCTGCTCCTCGCCACCAACACTCCCGACGCCGCCAATCCCGACACCTGGGCGCGGATCCTCTGGGGCACCGGGGGCGGGCTCAACTTCTTCGGCTACTCGAACCCGGCGGTCGACGCCGCGCTCGACCAGGGTCTGCGCTCCACCGACCCGGCGGTGCAGAAGACCGCCTACGGCCAGGCCGGTCAGCTGATGCTCGCAGACTGGGTGCTGCTGCCCATCGCCAACATCAAGGACTGGATGGTGATGCGCTCCGACCTCACCGGCGTGCAGCACGTCCCGAACTACGCGTGGTCGCTCGACCTCGGCGCGATGGGCCGCAGGTGAGACGGGTGCTGCTGGGACGGCTGGGCGGCGCCCTGCTCGTCCTGCTCAGCCTGGTGACCATCGTCTTCGTGCTGCGCATGGCGGTGCGCGCCGACCCGGTCAAGGTCCGGCTCGGCGCCAACGCCTCGCAGCAGGCGGTCGAGCGCGAGCGCCACCGGCTCGGGCTCGACCGGCCGATGACGGTGCAGTTCGTCACGTACCTCGGCGGGGCGGTGCACGGCGACCTCGGCGAGTCGCTCCACACCCGCCGGGCGGTGCGCGACGACATCGCCGACTTCCTGCCCGCCACCCTCGAGCTCGCCGCCGCCGCCGGGGCGCTCGCGATCACCGGCGGAATGCTCCTCGGCGTGGTCGGGGCCACCGCGCGGCGGGGCGCGGGGACGCTGCGCCTCCTCTTCGTCGCCGGCGCCTCCGCCCCCACCTTCCTCATCGGCCTGCTGCTGATCTACGTGTTCTACCAACGGCTCGGCTGGCTGCCCGCCACCGGGCGCACCTCGCTCCACGACGCCCCTGTGGGGCCCACCGGGCTCGTGCTGGTGGACAGCCTGCTCCACGGACGGCTGGACGCGCTGCTCGACGGCGCCGCCCACCTGGTGCTGCCGGCGGTGTGCCTCGCCCTCGCCCCGGCCGCGGCGGTGGGCCGGGTGCTGCGCTCATCGCTGCTGGACACCTACGGCGCCGACTTCGTGCGCACCGCGCGGGCCAAGGGGCTGCATCCCCGGCGCATCCTCTGGCGCCATGCGCTGCGCGCCTCCCTGAGCGCGCCGCTGACGATGCTGGGACTGCAGGCGGGCCTGCTGCTCGCCGGCGTCGTGGTGGTGGAGACCGTCTTCGCCTGGCCCGGGATCGGCCTGTACACGGTGCAGTCGATCCAGGCGGCCGACTTCCCCAGCGTCGCCGGGGTGACCCTCCTGCTCGGCACCGTCTACGTGCTCGTCAACCTCGCCGTGGACCTGGCCCAGACCGCCGCCGACCCCCGCCTGCGCAGCGCGTGACTGCCCGGCGGGTGGTCCCGCTGCTGATCGGGACACAGCTGCTCGACCGCTGCGTCGCGCTCGGCGGCCCGCCGACGGGCACCCGCGACCGGATCCCCATCCCCGCCTTCCTGGTGGAGCTGGAGGACGGCCGCACCCTGCTCTGGGACACCGGCACGGACGAGGCGGCGCTCACCCTCCCGGGAGTGTTCGACGGCGACGCCTTCCCGCCGCCGGACATGGGTCTGGACGACCTCCTCGGCGCCCGCCTGCAGGCGGCGGGGTGCGGGCTAGACGGGGTGGACGTGGTCGGGCTGAGCCACCTGATGGTCGACCACGCCGGCGGGCTGCGGCACCTGCCCGGGCGCGAGGTGATCGTGCACGCCGACGAGCTCGACTACGCGACGGGCGACCCGGACCCCGGCTGCTACCGCCGCGACGACTACGCCGGCCCCGCGGTCGAGGTGCGCTTCCGGACCGTCGACGGCGACGAGGAGGTGCTGCCCGGGATCACCGTGCTGGCCACGCCCGGACACTCGCCCGGCCATCTCAGCCTGCTGGTCCGGCTTGCCTCGGGGCGCTCGGTGCTGATCGCCAGCGACGCCGGCGACCTGCGCGAGAACTTCGACCGCGAGCTGCCGCCCGGGATCCTGCTCGCCGGCCGGGAGCGGGCGCTGGCCTCGATCCGGCGGCTGTGCCGGATCGCCGAGGACACCGGGGCGCTGCTCATCCCCGGGCACGACCCCGTGGCCTGGTCGTCGCTGCCCGCGGAGCTGACGTAGCTCATCCTCCTAGAGTGATCCCCATGGACACCACCACCGCGTCGCAGATCGACTGGAACGCTCATCTCGTGGATCAGCTCGACTTCCACTGGCGCCACCAGCTGCGCCCGCGCCTCGACGGGCTGACCGATGAGGAGTACCGCTGGGAGGCGGTGCCCGGGGCCTGGAACGTGCGCCCGCGCGGCACCGGCACCGCGCCCGTCGCCGGCGGCTCCGGCGACTTCACGATCGACTACGCGACGCCGGAGCCCGACCCTGCGCCGGTCACCACCATCGCCTGGCGCATCGGCCACATCGTCGTCGGTGTGCTCGGTGCCCGGGTCGCCGGCCACTTCGGCGGACCGCCCTGCGACTACATGACCCACGACTACCCGGGTGACGCCGCCGGCGCGCTCGCCCAGCTCGACCAGGCCCATGCCGCGTGGACGGCCGGCGTCGCGGGGCTCGGCACCGAGGGGCTTGCGCGCGCCTGCGGCCCGGCCGAGGGGCCGTGGGCGGCCGCACCCATGGCCACCCTGGTGCTGCACATCAATCGCGAGGTGATCCACCACGGCGCGGAGATCGCGCTGCTCCGCGATCTGTACCGCTGGCGTTATGGCGAGGACGGGCAGTCCGGGTCGCCGAGCCGATGACCGGTGTCGCCGAGCCGATCAGCGGACAGGCTGCCGGCGTGCCCTTCGTCGCCCTCCCGCCGGCCGGAGGTCCGCGTGCATCCGCGCCCGTCGTCATCGCCTGGCACCTCCTCGACCCTCCCCGCACCGAGGCGGCGTTCGCGGCGCAGGTGCCGCTTCGCGGGCTCGACGCCTGGCGGATCTACCTCGGGCTGCCGCTGAGCGGGTCCCGGCTGCCCGCGGGCGGATGGGACGAGCTGATGCGACTGGCCCACGAGGACGCGGTGCTCAACCTGCACCGGCCGATCGCGTACGGCGCGGCCGAGGAGCTCGGCCCGGCGTTCGCCGACCTGCGCCGGCGCCTGGGGATCGATCCGGGACCGATCGGCGTGATGGGCGGCTCCGCCGGCGCGGCAGTCGCCCAGCTGGTCCTCGCCGAGGGCGGGCTCGAGATCGCCGCCGCGGTTCTGATCAACCCGCTGGTCCGGCTGCGACAGGTGGTCGACGTCATCTCGCGACGGTTCGGCGTCAGCTACCCGTGGTCGGACGAGTCGAGCGCGGTCGCGGACCGGCTCGATTTCGTGGCCCGCGCCGGCGAGAGCGCCGATGATGACCGGCGGGCGGCGGTCCTCCTCGTCGTCGGCGAGCAGGACGACGCGTGCTTCCGCGAGCCGGCGGCTGACCTGGTGGCGGCGCTGCGGCGGAGCGATGCCGCGTCCCCGGCCGAGCTGGTCACCGTCCCGGGCATGGCCCACCCGCTCACCGACGAGCCAGGGATCGAGGCCGCGTCGCAGAGCCCGCAGGCGGCGGTGGTGGATGGTCTGGCGGTGCGGTGGTTCCAGCGATACCTGAGCCTGCCGGGCAGCTGAGGGCAGCCCGCTCGGGCCAGCCGCCGCCGACCCCGCCTGCGGACGGCGCGAGAGATGGGTGCGGAATCAGGGGGTGTGCGAATCGGGTGTCTCCGGCGGCCGCGGGAGGGCGGCCCAGAGGAAGTGCTCGTGACAGGTGGTGAGCGGCTGGTCGCCGGCGCATGCCGGGCAGCGCTCGCGCTCGCAGCAGAGGTGGTGGGCATGGCCGGAGCTCGTGCCGCAATCCGGGCATGGACGGCGCCCGGTCCAGGTGAGGCGCCGGTACCGGGTGCGCGGGCGCGCGTGGATGGGGAGCAGGATGGCCTCGACGGTGCAGCCCCTTCCTGCGACGTCTCAGCTCGCGTTTGGCCTCGCGGCGCTGTCGCCGTTCCTCGGCGGCGATGGCACGAAGGAGCTTGGTCTTCATTGCGGTCAGGCCTCCCACAAAGCTGAGGTCACACGGCCGCGCAGTCTAGGAGTGGCGAGGCGGGATGCGCTGGGATGGTGGCCGTGTCGCTCATCTGCGCGATTCTTTGCGTACCGAAAGGAAGCAGCGTCCACAGCGGCGCACTCCAGACAGTCACATGGACCTCGCTGACCACTTCCGGAGATGCGGCCGCTTTGTCGAACCACGGACAACCCGGTCGGGTCCGATCGACTCGTGGAGATCCATACGGTACTATGCCGCTCCGCTGCTTGGCCTCTGTTGAAGGACATGACTGTGCTGACTCCGCCGCGGAGCGCGGGAGGTCGCTGATGCGTACGGGAAAGAGTGCGGCGCCAGTGGGCGGCCCAGCTGGTGTGTCTCGCGTCGCTGATGGCAGGTTGTCCTTTCTCTGGCTGGAGATCACCGGCAGGTGCCAGCTTGCCTGCCGGCACTGCTATGCGGAGAGCGGGCCGCGAGGCACGCACGGCAGCATGGCCACCTCGGAGTGGATGCGAGTGATCGACGAGGCGGGCGACCTCGGTGCCCTGACCGCGCTCTTCATCGGCGGCGAACCGACGCTTCATCCTGATCTGCCCGCATTGGTCGGTCACGCGCTGGAAGAGGGGATGCAGGTCGAGGTCTTCTCGAACCTCGTGCACGTTGCGGAGGACCTCTGGCGGATCCTCGAATCGCCTGGCGTCAGCCTGGCGACCAGCTACTACTCTCCCGACGCGAAGGAGCACGATGCCGTCACTGGGCGCCGGAGCCACGACAGGACGCTGGCAAACATCCGGGAGGCGCTCCGCCGCGGGATCCCCGTGCGCGCCGGGGTCGTGGCGATGCGAGAGGATCAGCGGGTCCGCGATGCCGTGAGAGAGCTGACGGAGCTGGGCGTTGCTGATGTGAATATCGACCGCGTTCGAGAGGTCGGTCGTGGGGTGTGTCATCAGCAGCCCGGTCTCGAGCAACTGTGCGGGGCCTGCGCGGGCGACAAGCTGGCGGTGTCTCCGACTGGCGACGTGTGGCCCTGCGTCTTCGCTCGGTGGCTGGTGCTCGGGAACGTCCAACGCTCATCGCTCGCAGACATCCATGGGGGCCAGGTGGCGAGCTCGGTCCGGGCTACCATGTCGGCAGCCTTTGCCGCGCGCAAGGTCGAGGGCCCACGGGCATGTGGACCGGACGATGGCAGCCCGGGCCCGGGACCATGCGACCCACACTACAATTGCCCTCCGTTCCGGCCAAGGTCATGACGTGTGCTGAACGCGCTGTGGAACTGCGGTCCCGGCTGGCCGCAAGCCTGGTGACGACGGGACCCATTCGCTCCGCTGAGTGGCGGCACGTTTTCGAGCGTGTTCCCCGTCATCTGTTCGTTCCGCGCTTCCACCGCCGTATCGAGAGTCCGGACTATGGGTCGGACGCCTACGAGCTCGTCGATGGTGCGGACCTGGAGCACCACGACGCATGGCTGGACCACGTGTACGGCGATAACGCGCTGGTCACCCAGTACAGCTCCCAGCCTCCGCACGCCGCAACCAGCTCGTCCTCACAGCCGACCATCATGGCGCGGATGCTCGAGGCGCTGGATGTGGCTCTGGGCCAGCGTGTTCTCGAGATCGGCACCGGGACCGGCTACAACGCCGCCCTCCTCTGCGAACGACTGGGGTCGGATCACGTCGCCACGGTGGAGATCGACGCGGCCCTGGTGGCGGTCGCACGCGAGCGGTTGGGGATGGCTGGTTACACCCCGACCGTCGCGCTCTCCGACGGATCCGGTGGCTACCCGCCGGGCGCTCCCTTCGATCGGATCATGGCGACCTGCATGGTCGGACGCGTTCCGAGGGCATGGATCGATCAGACCCGACCCGGCGGTCGCGTGATCGCGCCGGTGCCGGGGAATCTCGCTCAGCTGTCGGTGATGCCGGACGGATCAGCGGCCGGACGGTTCCACCCCCTCGGTGTGGGATTCATGGGCATGAGCGGGGACTCGCCGGAGAGATTGACCTGGCCCGAGCTGATGTCGCTTGCGAACCAGCGGGGCGAGCGGCGGTTCCGACGGCATCCGATCGACATCACCCAGGCGGGAGGTGAGGGGTCCCCCTTCTGGTCCTTCGTCCAGCTGCTGGCAATCCCATTCGACGCAGCCTTTCCTGCCGGGCCGCGCCTCGGGGGTCTCGTCGACCTCGGCGATCATTCATGGGTGCGGCTGGAGTTGGACGGGGATGCGGTGACGCAGGGCGGTCCGCGCCGGCTGTGGGACATCATCGAGGAGCTGTTCGACAGGTGGTGCCAGCTCGGCGAACCCGGGCGGGAACGCTTTGGCCTGACCGTGGGTGTCGACGGTCGCCACACGGTCTGGCTCGACGCCCCGGACTCCCGGGACAGCTGGGCGCTTGCGGGACGGGACGTTCGCCGCTCCGCCTGAGTCACGCGGGCCGGATCTGAACGACAGTCACAGTGGAACCGCGACAGCTCGTACCTGACCCGCTTGGTGGGTCGCAGCTCAGTCGAGCACACCCACCCGACCGGCCAGCTCCCGGAGACCGGGACGCCGGCCCCGCTCGCGGCGGAGCATGGTGCCGACGATGTCGTGCACCTCGACCCTGCCCCCGCGTATCCACTCCGGCGCCAGACGCTCGGCCTCGATCAGCCACAGGAGCGCGTCGGCGTCCTGGGCTCGCATCGCGTGAGCCTCCGCGATGCGAACGCGCAGGGCGGCCGGCCGTGACCGCTCGACGCTGTCGAGGTGCGAGGTGTCGATGGCGGCCCCCAGGCGCAGCGCGTCGGCGAGATCGCCGAGCTCGACCGCACATGCCACGTGGTAGATGGCTGTGCTGGTAGGCCCGAACAGATCGTCGTCACGCTGCACGCGGGGCACCGTCGCGTCGGCCTGCCGCAGCAGCTGGTGACAGTCGGCCCGGTCGTTGGCCCGGGCCGCCCATCGTGCCGAGTTGAGGAGCAGCGACCCCCAGACCGCCGCCGGCTCGGGGGACGGCGACGGGACGGCGGGCTGCTCGGCCGCCCCCGCGACCGGCGCCAGGGTGTCGATCGCACCCATGAGCGTCTCCCGCGCCTCTGCCACGAAGCCGGCATGGGCGTAGACGGTCGCGCGGCGGTCGGCCGCAAGCGCGACCGCCACCGGGTCGTCCGCGCGAACTGCGGCGGCGGAGCAGCGGTCCGCCGCGACCCACCGCGGGGCCTGCTCCTCGCCGGCCCGCACCAGCGCCAACGTCGTCACGCGGTAGACGTGCGCCAGCCGTGCATACGCGCCGGACTCGCGTTCGGTCCCCGCGTGGACGCGCACCGCGGCCTCGGCGTCCCCGATGAGGCGGGCGAGCAGGGGGGCGACCTCCTGGAACCGGCAGAGGCGGTGCAGCCCCTCGGCTCGCTCGACCCGACGACGGATGCTGTCGAGGTCGGTGTCCGGCGCATCCGGCAGGCGGGCGGGGTATCGCAGCAGCGCCTCGACCAGGTCCTGCACTCCGTTGACCCGTCCCCCCGGCCCCGGCACCCGCTTGCGCGGCGTGTCGACCAGCACCGCCAGGTCCACGCCCAGCTCCCTGGCGATGGG
>JAQBPH010000538.1:0-8816 GCA_028287625.1 Chloroflexota bacterium
CGGGGCGACCTCTCCCAGAAGATCACCGTCGAGGTACGCGGCGAGATCCTGGAGCTGAAGAACACGATCAACAGGATGGTCGACCAGCTCCGGGCGTTCGCCGACGAGGTCACCCGTGTGGCCCGCGAGGTGGGCATCGAGGGCAAGCTCGGCGGGCAGGCGATGGTGCCGGGCGTGTCGGGCACCTGGAAGGACCTCACCGACAACGTCAACCAGCTCGCCGCCAACCTCACCACCCAGGTGCGCGCCATCGCCGACGTGGCCACCGCGGTGACCGAGGGCGACCTGACCCGGTCGATCGGGGTGGAGGCGAGCGGCGAGGTCGCGGTCCTCAAGGACAACGTCAACGCGATGATCCGCAACCTGCGGGAGACCACCGAGAAGAACACCGAGCAGGACTGGCTCAAGACCAACCTGGCGCGTTTCACCAGCATGCTCCAGGGTCAGCGCGACCTGCTCACGGTCTCGAGGCTCATCCTCTCCGAGCTCGCCCCGCTGGTCACCGCCCAGCACGGCGTCATCTACATGGCCGAGCAGCGCAACGGCGATCCGCCCGTGCTCCGCTACCACGCCGGCTACGGCTACCGCGAGCGCAAGCACCTCGCCACCACGTTCAGGCTCGGGGAGGGCCTGGTGGGCCAGTGCGCCCTGGAGAAGGAGCGCATCCTGCTCACGCAGGTGCCGTCCGACTACGTGCAGATCAGCTCCGGCCTCGGCGAGGCGCCGCCGCTCAACATCATCGTGCTGCCGGTGCTCTTCGAGGGACAGGTGCGCGCGGTCATCGAGCTCGCCTCCTTCAACCGCTTCTCCCCCACCCACCAGGACTTCCTCGACCAGCTCACCGAGAACATCGGCATCGTCCTCAACACCATCGAGGCGAACATGCGCACCGAGTCGCTGCTCGAGCAGTCGCAGTCGCTCGCCCACGAGCTGCAGAGCCAGCAGGAGGAGCTGCAGCAGACCAACGAGGAGCTCGAGGACAAGGCCCGCCTGCTCGCCGAGCAGAACACCGAGGTCGAGCGCAAGAACATCGAGGTGGAGACCGCTCGCCGCGCCCTCGAGGAGAAGGCGGAGCAGCTGGCGCTGACCTCGAAGTACAAGTCCGAGTTCCTCGCCAACATGTCGCACGAGCTGCGCACGCCGCTCAACAGCCTGCTCATCCTCGCCCAGCACATCGCCGACAACGTCGACGGCAACCTCACCGACAAGCAGGTCGAGTACGCGAACATCATCCGGGCCTCGGGCCAGGACCTGCTGGCGCTGATCAACGACATCCTCGACCTCTCCAAGATCGAGTCGGGCACGGTCTCGCTCGACCTCGCCGACCAGAGCGTCACCGAGCTGCTCGAGGACATCGAGCGCAGCTTCCGCCACGTCGCCACCGGCCGCGACCTGGCCTTCTCCGTGGAGGTCGAGGCGGGCCTGACCCCCACCCTGCAGACCGACCCGAAGCGCCTCCAGCAGGTGCTCCGCAACCTGCTCGCCAACGCCTTCAAGTTCACCGAGCAGGGCTCGGTGACGCTGCGCGCCACCCGGGCCACCTCGGGCTGGCGCAGCGACCACGAGCAGCTCAACGCCGCCGCCTCGGTGGTGGCCTTCAGCATCGCCGACACCGGCATCGGCATCGCCAAGTCGAAGCAGCGGCTCATCTTCGAGGCCTTCCAGCAGGCGGACGGCACCACCAGCCGCAAGTACGGCGGCACCGGCCTCGGCCTCTCGATCGTCCGCGAGCTGGTGCGGCTGCTCCAGGGTGACGTGACCGTGGAGAGCAGCCCGGGGAAGGGCAGCACCTTCACCGTCTACCTGCCGCTCATCGCGGCCGCGCCCGCGGCGGCGCCGGGGCGGCAGCGCCCGGCACACACCGACGTCGCCACCGCCCGGACCGGCGGCGGCAACGGCTCCCGGGCCACCGCCACCGCGGCCGTCCCCGCCCCCGCCTCGGCGGAGGTGGAGGAGATGCCGATCACCATCCCGATCACCGACATCCAGGACGACCGCTACGCGGTGCGCCCCGGCGACCGGGTCGTGCTCATCGTCGAGGACGACCCCAACTTCGCGCGGGTGCTGCTCGACATGGCCAACCAGCGCCGCCTCAAGGCGGTGGTGGCGCTGCACGGCGAGGAGGCGGTGGCCCTGGCGCGAGAGTTCCGGCCCGACGCCATCACCCTCGACATCCATCTCCAGGACCTGAGCGGCTGGACCGTGCTCGACTGGCTGCAGCACAACCCCGACACCCGCCACGTGCCCGTGCACATCGTCTCCATCGACGAGGACAACGTCCGCGCCCAGCGCTCCGGTGCCACCAGCGCGCTGATCAAGCCGGCCGCCAAGGAGACCCTGGACAAGCTCTTCGACGAGATCCACGGCTCCATCGAGCGGCGGGTCAAGCGGCTGCTGATCGTCGAGGACGACGACACCCACCGCTCGCACACCGTCGACCTCTGCGCCGGCGACGACGTGGAGATCACCACCGCGGCGACCGGCGCCGAGGCGCTGGCCGCGCTCACCCGCGAGCGCTTCGACTGCATGGTGCTCGACCTCGGGCTGCCCGACATCAGCGGCTTCCAGGTGATCGAGAAGGTCCAGGACGAGGTGTCGCTGCGGGGCATGCCGGTGGTCGTCTACACCGCCGGTGAGCTGGGCCGCCGCGACGAGACCCGGCTGCGGAAGGTGGCCAAGAGCGTCGTCATCAAGGACGTCCGCTCGCCGGAGCGACTGCTCGAGGAGGTCACCCACCTGCTCCACCGGGTCGAGGCCGAGCTGCCCGCCGAGAAGCGGCAGATGCTCCGCACGGCGCGCCAGGTCGACGTCCAGCTCTCCGGCCGGCGGGTGCTGGTGGTCGACGACGACATCCGCAACGTCTTCGCCATCACCGCGGTCCTCGAGCGCCAGGGCATGGACGTGGTGACCGCCGAGACCGGCGCCGAGGCGCTCGCCGCCCTGGAGAGCCGCAGCGACATCGACATCGCCCTCGTCGACGTGATGATGCCGGAGATGGACGGCTACGAGACCATGGAGCGGATCCGGCGGCTGTCCCAGTACGAGAAGCTGCCGATGATCGCGCTCACCGCCAAGGCGATGCGCGGTGACCGCGAGCGCTGCCTGGAGGCGGGCGCCTCCGACTACATCTCCAAGCCGGTCGACACCGAGCAGCTGCTCTCCATGCTGCGCGTCCACCTCTATCGGTGATGGCGCTCCGGGCCACGATGACGGAGGCCCCTCCGCCGACGCTGGAGGACATCGAGGTCAGCCTGCTCCTCGAGGGCGTGCGCCGGCACTTCGGGCTCGACTTCGGCCGATATGCCTCACCGTCGCTGCGCCGCAGGCTGCACCTCTGCATGGCGGCCGAGGGGGTGACCACGGTCTCGGCGCTGCAGGACCGCGTGCTCCACGACCCCGACAGCCTGCGCCGCTTCGTGCGCACCGTCTCGGTGCGGGTCACCGGGATGTTCCGCGACCCGCGGCTGTTCGGTGCGGTGCGCCGCCACGTGGTGCCCTGGCTGCGCAGCCACCCCTCGATCCGCATCTGGCACGCCGGCTGCAGCACCGGCGAGGAGGTCTTCTCCATGGCCATCCTCCTCGAGGAGGAGGGACTGCTGGCGCGCTCCCGGATCTATGCCAGCGACATCGACACGGAGCTGCTGGAGGTCGCCGAGCAGGGACGAGTGCCGCTGCAGCGGCTCGCCGCCTACATCGAGGCGCACCGGCGCGCGGGGGGGACGGGCTCGCTGATCGACCACCTGCGCATCGAGGGCGAGTGGGCGGTGCTCGACGCCCGGATGCGCTCCCGCATCACCTGGGCGCACCACAACCTCGCCACCGACGGCTCCTTCAACGACTTCCACCTGCTGCTGTGTTCCAACGTGCTCATCTACCTCGACCGCGAGCCCCAGCGCCACGCCGTCGAGGTGCTCGCCGACAGCGTGGTGACGTTCGGCTTCCTCGCCCTCGGTGTCCGCGAGCTGCTGGGGCCCGGCGTGGAGGGGCTCGGGTTCCGCCGCCTCGACGGTGACGTCAACCTCTACAAGCGGACCCGCTGATGGAGACACCGCGGCCCGGGGTCGCCAACGTCCTGCTCGTCGACGACGACCCCGCCAAGCTCACCGCGCTCGAGTCCGTCCTCGCCCCGCTCGGCCAGAACCTGGTGCGCGCCCTGTCCGGGCGGGAGGCGCTCCGCCACGTGCTCGCCGACGACTTCGCGGTGATCCTCCTCGACGTGCGCATGTCCGACATGGATGGCTTCGAGACCGCAGAGCTCATCCGCCAGCGGGCGCGCTCGGAGCGCACCCCGATCATCTTCGTCACCGCGTACAGCGCCGGCGAGGCCAACCTCGACCGCGGCTACCGCCTCGGCGCGGTCGACTTCATCTTCGCCCCGGTGGTGCCGGAGATCCTCCGCGCCAAGGTGAGCGTCTTCGTCGACCTCTACCTCAAGAGCGAGGAGATCCGCCTGCAGACCGAGCGGCTGCGCGAGCTCGAGCAGCGCGAGCTGCGCCGCCAGCTCGAGCTCTCCGAGCTGGGACGGCTCCAGGCGGAGGCGCGCTTCGCCTCGGTGCTGGGCTTCGCCGCCGACGGCATCATCGCCCTCGACGGCGACCGTCACGTGGTGCTCTTCAACCGCGGGGCCGAGCGCATCTTCGGCCGCAGCGCGGCGCAGACCATCGGCAGGCCCGTCGACGTCCTCCTCCCCGGCGGCGTCGAGGAGATGCTGGCGCCGCGCGACGGCTATGGAAAGGCGGTGGCGCGGGGGCCGGAGCAGCGCCACGAGGTGGAGGCGGTGCGCGGCGACGGCAGCCCCTTCCCCGCGGAGATGACCATCTCCGAGTTCCCCGAGGCGGGGCACACGATCACCGCCCTGATCCTCCGCGACATCTCCGAGCGCATGGCCGCCGAGGCCGAGGTGCGCCGCCTCAACGAGGACCTCAACCACCGCCTCAGCGCCGGCGTCGACCTGGTCGCCCATCTGGCCGCCTCGCTCGACCCCTCGGAGGTGCTCGCCCGCCTGCTGGTGCGGGTCAGCGCGGCGGTGAAGGCCGACGAGGGGGTGCTGCTGCGACTCGACGAGGGGGGTGGCCTCAGCGTCGCCGGCCGCCACGCCGGCGAGGGCGCCGGCAGCGACCATCTCGGGATGCTGCTCGACCGGCAGCCGCTGATCCGCCGCGCCATCTCCGAGCGGATGCCGGTGGTCGGTGGCGGCCTCGACCTCGGGCTGATCGAGGAGGGCGCGCGGGCGCCGCTGCGCGGCGTGCTCCACACCGCGGTGCTGCCGCTGGTGGTCGAGGACCGGGTGAGCGCGGTGCTGGTGCTCACCCGGCATCGGGACGACCCCTTCAGCGCCGGCGACACCGAGATGCTGCTGCTCATCGGCAACGTCGCGACCATCGCCCTGCGCAACGCCCAGCTCTTCGACGAGGCGCAGCAGGCGAGCATCACCAAGAGCGAGTTCCTGCGGATGGCGGCGCACGAGCTGCGCACCCCGGCCGGGGTGCTGCGCGGCTACCTCTCGATGCTGCGCGACGGCACCATGGGCGACTGCCCGCCGAGCTGGCAGCGTCCCCTCGACATCGTCGACTCCAAGGCGACCGAGCTCACCGGGCTGATCGACGACCTGCTCCTCGCCGCCAGCATGGAGGGGGGCAGGGTGCCCACCCACCCGGAGATCTTCGACCTGCGCGAGGCGGTCATCGCCGCTGTGAGCCGGGCCGAGGGACGGGCGACGCTGCTCGGCGCGGAGGTCGAGCAGGACCTTCCCCCCGAGCCGGTCACCGTCGAGGCCGACAGCGAGCACGTCGGCCGGGTGCTCGACAACCTCATCAACAATGCCCTCACCTACTCGGCGGGGAAGCCCTGGGTGCGGCTGGAGGTGACCGACGGGCGAGCGCCGCAGGTGAGCGTCGAGGACCACGGCGTGGGCATCGACCCCGAGCTCGCGGAGCGTGTCTTCGAGCGCTTCTACCGGGTCAACGACCCCGCGCTCGGCTACCCGCCGGGGACCGGCCTCGGCCTCTACATCAGCCGCGACCTCGCGCAGCGCTCCGGCGGCGCCCTGGTTCTCGAGCGGAGCGTGCCGCGCGAGGGCAGCCGCTTCCGCTTCAGCCTCCACGCCCCCACCTCCCAGGAGGACGAGGCGGTGAAGCACCTCCCGGCGGCGACGGCGGCGGACCGGTAGGCGGAGAACCGGCCGGGCGACGGCCCCCCGGCATTGGCCAGACGCGGTGCGGCGGCCGTGAACGGATGACTCCTCCGGGAACGGCACCGTGACGAACCCGGCCGGGTGCGCACCGTTGGCGGGGCGCGCGAGGAAGCGGCGGTAGGGTGCGATCGACGCGGGAGTGCCAAACGGTGCGTTTGGTCACAACCGTACATCACGCCGTCCTGCGCTCGCGCGCCGGAAACCCCTTGGAGATCGAATTGAGCTTGCGGAAGTGGGCAATCCTCGGAGCCGCCCTTCTGGCTGCCGTGGTCGGAGCCTTCGGGATCGTCAGGGTGGTGCACGCGGGACCGACCGTGAGTGTCACGGTCTCGCTCAGCCAGAGCTTCGCAAAGGCCGGCGGCACCACGGACGTGATTGCGACCGCCAGCGTTGTCAGCGGCGGTCTTCCGTCAATCGGTCAGCGGGTCGACTTCGGCACCGACGGGGACGCGACCTTCACCACCCCGACGACCGTCCATACCGACCCCTCCGGGAAGGCCACCGTCCACCTCAGGCCCGGACTCAAGCTCGCGCCACAGAGCATCAGCGCGCTCTCGGGCGGTGCCATGGGGAACGCGACCCTGACCCAGCACGGGGCCGCAACCGGGATCACGCTGACGCTGAGCGCACCCACCGTGGTGGCGGACGGCAGCTCCACGGTCAACGCCACCGTCACTCTCACGGATTCGGCGGCGAACGGCGTGCCCGCGGAGACCGTCACCCTCGGCACCGGCGGTGACGTGAAGATCAGCTCACCGGTGGACCAGGGCAATGGCACCTACACCGCCACCATCACCGCCTCGACGACGTCCGGCAGCGAGACCATCACCGCCGCCGACGTCGCGGCCTCCCTGTCCGCCAGCCAGAGCCTCGTCGAGAAGCCCGGTGCGGTCAGCGCGGTGACCGTCGTCCCGGACAGCGCCACCCTGGTCGCCGACGGCACGTCGACGACCACGGCGACGGCGACCGTGGCCGACGTGAACGGCAACCGGATCCCGGGCGAGACCGTCACCTTCACCACCGACGGCCACGTGACCTTCGGCACCGTCACCGACAACGGCGACGGCACCTACGTGGTGACCCTCACCTCCTCGACGATCTCGGGCCCGGAGACGATCACGGCGACCGACGGCTCGGTCTCCGGCGGCGTGAAGTTCGCCGAGATCCCCGGCCCGGCGACCAGCATCGCCATGGTCATCCCCCCGTCGCTCTCGACCACCCAGAGCCCGGCGGCGACGGGCCTCGTGACCGTGACCCTCGCCGACGCCTACGACAACCCCGTCCCCGGCCACACCATCGGCCTCGCCACCAACGGTGACGTGAGCTTCAGCGGCGTGACCGACAGGGGCGACGGTTCCTACACGGCCACCGTCACCGCCTCGGACACCCAGGGCCCCGAGGTGATCACCGCCACCGACGCGGCGGCGAGCCTGACCTCCACGCCCCAGACGTTCAACGAGTACGGCGCAGCGTCGAAGGTGACCCCCACCCTCGACCCCGCCTTCGTCCCCGCGAGCACCAGCTCCACCAGCCAGGCGAACGTGTCGGTCACCGACAGCAGCGGGAACCCCGTCCCGGGCGTGGCCGTGAGCTTCGCCTCGAACGACGGCGTGACCCTCTCCTCCCCGAGCGCGACCACGGGCGAGACCGGCATGGCCGGCATCACCGTCCAGGGCGCCGCCACCGCCGGCCCCAAGACCATCACCGTCGGCGCGGTTGGCCAGACGCCCTCCGCCGTCCTCACCGAGTACGACACGCCCAGCGTCATCGTGCTCGGCCTCGACCCGGTGAGCATCACCGCCGACGGCCTGGCCACCAGCGCCGCCACGGCGACCGTCACCGACTCGAGCGGCAACGGCGTCCCCGGTGAGACGGTGACCCTCGGGCGCACCGACGCCGGCGCCAGCATCGACGCGGTGGTCGACAACGGGAACGGCACCTACTCGGCCACGATCCACTCCTCGACGAACGCCCAGCAGGAGACCGTCGTCGCCCTCGACAGCGCCGCCAGGCTGAGCGACACCCACGTCCTCACCGAGGTCGCAGGGCCGGTCGCCCAGGTGGGCGTCACCCTCGGCCAGCCGTCGCTGATCGCCGACGGCACCTCGACGACCGCCGTCAGCGTGCGGGTGTCCGACGCCAACGACAATCCCATCAGCGGCCAGCCGCCCGTCCTCACCACCGGCGGGGACGTCACCTTCGGCGCCCTCACCGACAACGCGAACGGCACCTACTCGGCCACCCTCACCGCCTCGAAGACCGCGGACACCGAGACCATCACCGCCACCGACGGCGACCTCTCCGGCACCGCCTCCCTCACCGAGACCCCGGGTGCCGCGACCAAGGTCGACGTCGTCCTGGACAGGGCCTCGCTGACCGCCGACGGCACCTCCACGGCGACGGCCACGGCCACCGTGACCGACGCCAACGGCAACCCGATCAGCGGCGACACGGTGGCCCTGACCACCAGCGGTGACGCCACGCTCGGCACCGTGACCGACAACGCGAACGGCACCTACTCGACCACGCTCACCGCCTCGACAACGGCGGACACCGAGACCATCACCGCCACCGACGGCGACCTCTCCGGCACCGCCTCCCTCACCGAGACCCCGGGTGCCGC
>JAQBPH010000553.1:0-9028 GCA_028287625.1 Chloroflexota bacterium
CGGTGCGGTGACAGGCGCCCGCGGCGTCGAGGGGGACGAGGCGGCCGGGCCGGGAGCCGCCGCTGCCCACCCGGGTGTGCCGGCGGCCGTTCCGGCGGCGAGGATGTCGGCGCGGTGGGCGAGGTAGTGGCGGAGGATGGCCGCCGCCGCGGGCTCGGCGGTGTCGAATCCCTCGCCGCCGCCGCGCACCATCACCGTGACCGCGATCTCCGGACGGTCGGCCGGAACCACCCCGGTGAACCAGGCATCCGGTGCGCCGCCGGGCGTCGTGGGGTCCTCGGCGGTCCCCGTCTTCCCCCCCGCCGGGACGGAGAGGTCGCGGAGCTGCGAGCCGGTGCCGGCCACGACGGCGAGCCTCAGCCCCTCGCGGACCGGACCCAGCTGGGCGGCGAAGGGAAGCGGGTGCGGCGCCGGCGTGGTGATCGGCGACGTCCCGGACGCACCGGCGGCGTCGAGGCCGAGATGCGGGGTGACCAGGACGCCGGAGGACACCGCCGCCGTCCACCGCGCCACCTGGAGAGGCGTGGCGGTCACCGCGCCCTGGCCGATGCCGAGGATGACCGTCGAGCCGGGGAACCAGGTCCCGCCGTTGCGCGTGACGCTCTGCGGGGTCCCCAGGTAGGCGGCCGACTCGCCCGGGAGGTCGATCCCGGTGCGCTCTCCGACGCCGAGCGCCCGGGCCACCCCGGCGATGCGCTCCGCTCCGAGCGCCAGGGCCAGCTTGTAGAAGTACACGTCGTTCGACCAGGCGATGGCGCGGCGGAGGTCCTGGGGCGGCAGCGCCGCCCAGTTGTGGAACACCGCTCCGCCATAGGTGAAGGCGCCGCCGGTGCCGATGACGAGGTCGGGAGGGATCGCATCCGTCACCGCGTCCGCGGCGGCCACGACCAGCTTGAAGGTGGACCCCGGTGGTGCGGTGGTCTGGGTGGCGTGCTCCAGGAAGGGATCGCCTCCGGCGGCGAGGGTCCTGACCAGCGAGGGAGCGTCGATCGGCGGACCGAAGAGGTTGTCGTCGTAGGCGGGGAGGCTGGCCATGGCCAGCACCTCTCCGCTGCGCGCATCCATGACCACGGCCGCCGCCTCGTCGCCGGCCGCCCGCCCCTGCGACCCGCGCAGCGCGCCGGCGAGGGCGGCGCCCGCCGCCCGCTGGAGCCCGAGGTCGAGGCTCAGGCGCACGGTGGACCCCGGCGTCGGGGGCCGGATGCCCGCCATCGCCACCGGTCGCCCGAGCGGGTCGACGAGGACCCGCTGCGCGCCGTCGACGCCACGGAGGGTGGTGTCGTCGCCGCGCTCGAACCCGGCGCGTCCCACCATCGCCCCCGGGGGGAGGGGACCGAGCCGCCGCACGTCGTCGGGCGTCGCCACGCCCACGAAGCCGAGGAGCGGCGCCAGCAGGGAGCCGGCCGGGTAGTGTCGCCGCGGAGCGTGCACGACGACCACGCCGGGGAGGTGCGCGGCCTCGATGCGCGCTGCGACATCGGGCAGGACGCCGGCGGCGAGGGGGACGGACAGGGAATCCGCGCGCTGGGGGAGGAGCGCGTCGAGGTCCCCTGGAGAGCGGCCGAGCAGGTGGCCCAGGGCCGCCTCGGCCTCGGGCGACGAGCGCAGCAGCCGGGGTACGGCGACGACTCCCAGGTCGGGATCGGAGACGGCGAGCAGGGCGCCGTGGCGGTCGACGATGTCGCCACGCTGCGCGGGAAGGCGGATCGACCGGGTGGCCTGGTCCACGCCTGCCCGGCGGAGCCCGGCACCCTCGCCCTGCAGGGTGGCGGCGGTGAATCCGGAGACGGCGAGAGCCGCGGCGACACCCGCCGCCAGGGTGCGCGCCAGCCGCGGGTGCAGCCGCCGCCGGCGGGGCAGCCGCCACAGATGGCGCGTCTCGGCGTCTCGTCGCCCCCCGATGACGATGCCGATCGCCACGAGGTGGACCAGCGCCGCCGTCCCCCCGGCGCTGAGCAGCGGGCAGGGGATGCCGGCGAGCGGCAGCAGACCCAGGTTGCCGGCCACCGACACCACCACCTCGCTCCCCACGAGCGCCGCCAGCCCCGCGGCGAAGAGGGAGGCGGAGGTGGTGCGAGCCTGCCGCGCGGCGGCCACCAGGCGTGCCACCAGCACCGTGGCCACGAGCAGGACGGCGACGCCCGCGACGAGCCCGTGCTGCTCGACCAGGCTGGCGAAGGCGAGGTCGGTCTCCCGCGCCGGAAGGTACTGGGCCAGGAGGCGGTGGGGGACCACCGGCGGCGCACCGAGAAGCCCTCCCGAGGCGACCGCGATGTGCGCCTGCAGGACCGTCCACGCCGACTGAGGATCCGCGCCGGTGCCGAGGAACACGTGCAGCCGTGCCAGCTGGTACGGCCGCAGCGCGCGCTCGCCGAGAGGCGCCAGGAGGGCGACCCCGGCGAGCAGTGATGCCACCACGCGCAGCGGCGCTCTCGACAGCACCAGGAGGAGGACCAGCAGCGCGCCGAGCAGGATGGCGGTGCTGAGGTCCGGCTCGACGAGCGTCAGCCCGATGGGGATCAGCCCGAGCACCAGCGCGACCACCACCGCGCGCGGGCGATTCGAGCCGGCGCCGAGGAGGTGGGCGAGCACCAGGAGCAGGCCGACCTTGGCGAGCTCGGACGGCTGGATGACCAGCGCACCGACACCCAGCCACCGGCGCGCTCCGTACGCGTGGGCTCCGACGGCCGCGGCGGCGAGCAGCATGGTCACGGCGAGCGCGTACACGCCGCGGCCGAACGCCCACCAGCTCGCCATGCGCATGCGCACCAGTGGCGCCATGGCGACGCCCCCGAGCAGCAGCGCGGCGAGCTGGTGCACCGCCAGCGCGTATTCGCCGATGCTCAGCAGGTTCAGAAGGCCGAGCGAGGCCATCGCGGCAGCGGCGGCGAGGAGCGGAGGATCGAGCCACCGATGCGGAGGGGTTGTGGTGGAGCCGGGATTCCATCTCATGCCGGGTACGCGACCGCGCACACCGTCGTCGCGGACGCGGGCACGCGCCCACGAGCTTTCCCGCCATGACCGCTGCTGGCCGCCACGGATAGGCTACACGGGCGATCCGCCTGCTAGAAGTGTCAATCTGGGGAGGGCAGCAGCGCGCGTTCGAGCATGCTGACGCTGCGCATTCCTGCAGCCCTCCTGACGCGCAACTCGCCGTGAGGCGATGCGGAACTTTACGAACACATTGCAGAGATGCAACGGGCTGCTCGTCGCGATCGGAGGTTGAGATCCATGAGGCCGCTCCGGGGGCGCGAGACGGCGGCGGGGCGGTGGCCGAGGGCGCTCGCGGAGCTCCGCACCATGCTGGCCGGGCTCGATCCGGGCCTGGTGCGGCTCCGGCTCGCCGGGATCGGGACGGCGTCGATGGTGCTCGCGGCCGCCGTGATGTCCGGTGCGCGTGCGCTCACCGGGCAGCCGGTCACGGTGGTGCTGTTCGCCGCGTTGCCGGCGATGATCAGCAACCTCGCGGTGAACGAGCTCGACCTGCGACGGCTGCGGGTCACGACGGCGCTCATGCTCGGTCCGGCCCTGGTCGCGATCGTGGCGGGCACGCTGCTGGCGTCGCATCGAGCCGTCGCCGACGTCGTGTTCGTCGCCGTGATGATGGTCGCGGTCTACGTCCGCCGCTTCGGTCCGCGCGGCTTCGCCCTGGGCATGGCCGCGTTCCTGCCGTTCTTCCTGACCCAGTTCCTGCGTCCCACCGCGGCTCAGCTGCCCTGGCTGCTGCTCGCGGCCTCCACCGGCATCGGTTCGACGCTGCTGCTGCGCGGCTGGGTGTTCGCCGAGCGGGCGGAGCGGACCCTCGACCGGATCCTCCGCGCGTTTCGCGCTCAGCTCCACGCGCTCGTCGGGGCGGTCGCGGACCTGCTGGCGGCGCCGCCGGCGTCCGGCGAGGACGGGCTGCGGGAGGTCCGGCGGCGTCGCGCCCGGCTCAGCGACACCGCGCTGCTCCTGGCCGACAGCGTCGAGCAGCGCGAGGCCGGCCATCAGCACGGGTCCCCGGGCGGGGACGGCGGCGGGGGGGAGGACCTCGCCATGGCCGTCCTCGACACCGAGCTGTCCGCCGAGCGCCTCGCCGTCGCCACCGAGCGGCTGGTGCACAGCGACGTGCCGGTGGACGCCGCGAGCCGGCGGGCGCTGCTGGCGGGGCTGCACGCCCTCGGGGCGGCCACGATCACCGGCACCCCGCCGGCGACGGTCCGCACCCGGCTCGACGAGGGACGGCGAGGCGTCTCCGCGCTGACGACCGACACCCGGGGGGGCAGGGACCGGACCCAGCGGGTGGCCTTCGCGGTCAGCCGGCTGGCGGACTCGATCGAGGCGGCCCGGCGCGAGGGCGGGCCCACTCCCCTCGACCGCCCCGACGGCCCGGACCGGCGAGAGGGCTCGGACGCCGCGAGGCACCCGGCGACCGGGGCCGGGGCCGAGGAGCCCGGGGGCCTGCCGCTGAGCACCCGCCAGGCCATCCAGGTCGGCATCGCGACCAGCCTGGCGATCCTGGCCGGCGAGCTCGTCTCACCGGCGCGCTGGTACTGGGCGGTGCTGACCGCCTTCCTCGTGTTCGCCGGCACCAGCAGCCGCGGTGACGTGCTCAGCCGCGGCGGGGAGCGCATCGTCGGGACGCTCGGCGGCGTGCTCGCCGGCATGGGGCTGGCCGTCCTCGTCAGCGGCCACGAGCTGCCGGCCCTGCTCCTGACGTTCGTCTGCGTGTTCCTCGGGCTGTACCTGGGCCGGGTCTCGCAGATGCTGCTGGCGTTCTGGATCACCGCGGTGCTGGCCCTGCTGTACGGGCTGATCGGGCAGTTCAGCGTCCAGACGCTGGTCCTCCGGCTCGAGGAGACCGCTGCCGGCGCGGCGATGGGCATGCTCGCCGCGTACCTGGTGCTGCCGAAACGGACCCGGGAGGCGTTCGGCGACGCCCTCGACGAGATGGTGGACGCCGCCGACGCGGTGCTCGCGGCGGCGGTCGACCGGATCCTCGGGCGGGACCCGGCCAGCCCGCCGGGCAGGCTCGACCGGGAGCTGCAGACAGCCCTGAGCACGCTGCGCGAGCGGAGCAGGCCGCTGGACAACCCGCTGCCGTGGCGGCGCGGCCGGTCCAGCTACCAGCGGACGCTGCGGGTGCTGACCGGCGTCGATCACTACGCTCGCAGCCTGGCCCGGGTCGCCGACGACGTCCGCGAGCCGGGGTGGGCGCCGGCGCTGGAACCCGCCGGCGCCCGCGTCCGGACCAACCTCGATGCGCTGCGCCGGGTGCTGCAGCACCGCCACGCCGGGGAGATCCGGTCCGCCGAGGACGTCATCGACGCAGCCGAGGCCGCCGCCGCCCGCACCCCCGACCCGCACCGCCGCGCCGCCCTGCTCCATGCCGCCCGGCTGCTGCGCCGCATCGACCAGGCCGTCGTCGGGTTCGCGACCGACCTGGGCAGGGGGTGAGGACCACCCGGCTCAGTCGCCCTGCTCGGCCTCGAGTGCGATGCGGGCGATCTCGCCGGCCCCGCCCGGGTCGATCGTCGCGGCGCGCTCACCGCCGGGCGGGGCCGCCGCCTGGTCACCGGCGCCTGCGGGCCCGTCGTCCGGCAGCTCCGTGACCGTGAATCGCTCCCAGTGGAGCAGGTGGCGAGCCCCGTTGGCCACCAGCACCAGGCGAACCCGCTGCACCACGCTCGGATCGGCCGCGTGCACCGCGACGAGGTGGTGGCCGCTCTCCGCCCCCTCCACATACCCCTGGATGAGGTCCCTCTCGTCGGAGAACGTCAGCAGCTGCAGAAGACCGTGCCGCTGCCGCAGCGTGCGCATCTTGTCGACGAACCAGCCACCCGGAATGAGGTCCATGTCACCGGCCGGGACGCCGGCCTCTCGCAGGGCTGACAGCGCTCGTTCGCCGGTCGCCCGGTCATCGACGAGAGCGAGGATGTCGTTCTCCGGATAGAGGTACCCGAACTCGGTCGGCGGCGGCGGCGCGGTTGCGGGATCCTGTCCGACCGGAGGGCGGTGGTCCGCGTGGGAGGGGCGCGCCATCAGCCGGCCTCCCCATCCAGGCCGCGGGTTCTTGCCAACCGTGTCAGGATCGCGCTGGCCATCTCTCACTCCTCAGTCGCTCCGGACGCCATCGCCCGCTCGCCCAGCGTAGCGGGAGGAGACAGCCGCCGCATTGGGGCCAGCACCAATTCCCGGGTCTGGCTGGCCTGGGCCCGAGGACTGGTGCTGGCCGTGCAGACGGCCGGCCCCGGCGACCGCATCATGCGACCCTGCGGAGCGAGCGCGGGCTGACCCGTGCGAACCGGTGCGCGCAAGGATGGGCCGTGAGTCAGCAGACCCTCGTCGACCTCTCGCAGTGGCAGTGGGCCATCACCGCCGGCTTCCACATCGTCTTCCCGTCGCTGACGGTGGGCACGAGCATATTCCTCGTCGTCTGCTACGCGGCCTTCATGCGCACGGGCACGGAGGTGTATCTGCGCCTGTTCCGCCTCTGGCGCCGCATCTTCGCGATCGGCTTCGGCCTCGGCGTGGTCTCGGGCATCGTCCTCACCTTCGAGTTCGGTCTCAACTGGGGCGGCTTCGCCCACGACGTCGGCCCGATCCTCGGCGTGATCATCGGCATGGAGGTGGTGACCGGCTTCTTCCTGGAGGCCGGCTTCCTGGGGCTGCTCATCTACGGCGACGGCCGCATCAGCCAGCGCGTGATGCTCTTCTCCGCGTGCATGGTCTCGCTGGGGACGGTGGCCTCGGTGACGTGGATCCTCGCCGCGAACTCGTGGATGCAGACCCCGGCCGGGTACACGCTCGTCCACGGCCAGTTCCTGCCGCGCGACTGGGTGCAGGTGATCCTCAACCCCTCGTTCGGGTGGCGGGTCGCGCACATGCTCGTCGGGGTGCTGGTCTCCGCCGCCTTCTTCGTCAGCGGCATCTCCGCCTGGTACCTCGTCAAGGGCCGCCACCTCGACGTCGGGCGGCGCGGCCTGTCGATCGGGATCGGCGCGGCCGCCATCCTCGTCCCGGTGCAGATGTACCTGGGCGACACCGTCGCCGTCGACGCCATCGCCCCGTACCAGGCGCCGAAGCTGGAGGCGACCGAGGGCAACTGGACCTCGACGAACACCGGCTGGAACCTGCTCCTCTGGCCCGACCAGAGCGCCGCGAGGAACGACTGGACGGTGACGGTTCCCTGGCTCGGGAGCGCGATCGCCAAGGACTGGAGCGGGAGGACGCCGACGCCGGGGCTGCTGCAGACCCCGGCGCCGCTGCGGCCGATGATCCTCCCGACGTTCTACGGCTTCCGCCTCATGTTCTTTGCCGCGATGGCGATGCTCGCGACGGCGATGGCCGGCGTGATCCTGCGCCTGCGGCGCCGGCTCGACGTCACCCGCTGGTTCCACCGGTGCGTGCTCGTGCTCACGCCCGCCGGGCCGCTGGCGATCATCGCCGGCTGGGTGCTGGCCGAGACCGGTCGCCAGCCATGGCTGGTGTACGGCAGGCTGCCGACGGCGGACGCGGTCTCGCCGCTCGACACCTGGCAGGTGCTGACCTCGCTGGCGCTGCTGATCCTCGTCTACGCCCTGCTGCTCGGCACGTACATCTGGTACGTCGCCCGGGTCGTCCGCCAGGGTCCCGAGGACCGGCCGGTGCCGGAGCCGGTGCGCGCTCCGGTGGCGCCGGTGCCGCGCGCGCTCGGCGCCGGGAGGAGGATCTGAGTGGTGAACGCCGCCGATGTCTGGATGCTGTTCATCGGGCTCTCGTTCGCCGCCTACATCGTCCTCGACGGCTACGACCTCGGCATCGGGGTCCTCACCCTTCTCCAGCGCGACGACCGGCGGCGCCGGGAGATGTACGAGCTCGTCGCGAGGGCGTGGGACGGGAGCGAGTCGTGGATCGTGCTCCTCGCCGTGGCCCTGTGGGGCGGTCTGCCGCTGGCCTACGGGATCGCGCTGCCCTCGCTCTACGTCCCGCTGATCCTGATGCTGGTGTCGCTGATCTGGCGCGGCTTCTCGATCGAGATCATCGCCCAGTATCGCGGCTGGCAGCGCCGCTGGGGGCTGGCGTTCGGGATCGGGTCGCTGGTGGCGGCGTTCTGTCAGGGGGCGGCCTTCGGGGGCCTCATCGCGGGTGTCACGGTGCACGGGAGCACCTTCGCGGGAGGCCCGTTCTCCTTCCTCCATCACGGGTACGCGGTGCTGACCGGGCTGGGCGCGATCGTCCTGTACCTGTTCGCGGCCTCGGCCTGGGTCTACGACAGGACCGAGGGGGAGCTACAGCGGTGGGCCGCGCGCGGGGGCCGGGTGCTCACCCTCCTGCTGGCGGCGGCGACCGTCGCCTGCTGGGCCCTCCTGCAGCCCGCGGGCACCACGAGGCTCGATCCCGGCTCGGCGGCGAGGCTGGCCGTCTGGGTCCCCGGCGCCGTCGTGCTCGCCGGCGGTCTCGCCCACGCCTATCGCTCGTTCGGCCGGCATCCCGACGCCGGCCCCGTCAGGGGTGCGCTCGCGGTGTACGCCGGGGGGCTGATCCTCGTCCTCGGGCTGATGTACCCGTCCGTCGTCCCCCCGAGCATCACCGTGCACGCCGCCGCATCGCCGACCGGCTCGCTGACCTTCCTCCTGATCGGCGTCGGGCTGTCGATGCCGGCGATCCTCGCGTACAACGCCTACGCATACTGGGCGTTCCGCGGGAAGCTGACCACCACCGACGAGGAGGTCGCCGGCACCTCGGTCGACCCCGCCGGCAGGAGGGTGGCTGCCCGGTGAGCCCGCTCACCGGTCTCTACCGCAGGTCGCGCGCATTCAGGATCCTCTGCTACGTCGCGCTGGTCCCGGTCTACCTCATGCTCGCCTTGGTCGCGATGGACTCGTTGAGCGGCTACAGCCGGGTGGGCAACGCCCTGGGGGTGGCCGCGATCGTCGCCTTCGCCGCCTGGGCCTGGTGGTGGGGCGAGCGCGGCGATGCGGGCTGACGGGCTGATCGCGCCGCCGGTCGTCGCGGGGCCCGACCCCGCGGCGCGGCGGCGCCTCGCCGCGCTGCTCGCGCCCGCGAC
>JAQBPH010000556.1:0-3476 GCA_028287625.1 Chloroflexota bacterium
CACCGTCAGCGGCAACGCCGTCGAGACCGCCCGGCACAACCTCGAGGCCGCCCAGACCGCCCTGCAGCACACCGTCGCCCAGACCACCCTGGCGGTCCAGGAGGACACCGCCACCGTGCTCCAGGACCAGCGCTTCCTCGCCGCCGACCAGGTGACCCAGCGCCGTGACCAGGCGATCCTGAACCGCGACCAGGCCGCCCTCAACCGCGACCAGGCGAGGCTCGGCTCCGACCTCGGCGTCCTGCAGCAGGACCAGGGACGGCTCGCCGCCGCCAACGCGCAGCTGGCCGGCGATCAGGGGCAGCTGCAGCGTGACCAGGGGCAGCAGCAGCGCGACCAGGCGCAGCTGCAGCACGACCAGGCCGCCCAGCAGCACGATTGCGCGGCGGCGCCCGGCGGCCCCGCGTGCGCCGCCGACCGCAGCCACGTCACCCAGGACCAGGCTCGGGCCAACCAGGACCAGAACCAGATCAACCAGGACCAGGACCACGTCGCCCAGGACCAGCGCCAGGCGGCGATCGTCCAGGGACAGGTGAACCAGGACTCGGCGCGGGTCCAGGCGGACCAGTCGGCGATCGCCGCCGACTCGCCGCGCGTGGTGCAGGACCAGAGCCTGGTCGCCCAGGACGTGCAGAAGGTGCAGAGCGACCAGGGCAGGCTGCTCGCCGACCAGGAGAAGGGGTCCGCCGACGAGGTGACGGGTCCCAGGGACGTGGCCGCGGCGCGGGCCCAGGTGACCGCCGCGCAGGACGCGCTCAGCCAGCAGACCACCAACCGCACGACCACGATCGCGGGGCAGCAGGCGGTGGTCGACGGTGACCAGGCCGGGGTCAACACCGCCCAGCAGAACCTCGCAGAGACCGTGCTCGCGGCGCCCTCGGAGGGCACGGTGGCGAGCGTCAACGGCGCCGTCGGCGAGTCCGTCACCGCCAACGGCGGGGTCACCACCCCGCAGGCGCCGGGGAGCGTCGCCCCCCAGCCCAACCCCACCGGCGCCGGCGCCGCGCCCGCCGGCGCCATCCCCCCGGCCACCGGCGGCCCGGCGGCGTCGAGCGCGTTCATCGTGCTCAGCAACGTGAACAGCCTGCAGGTGGTGGCGATGATCGCCGAGCAGGACGCGGCCCGGATGGAGCCCACCCAGGCGGCGATGGTGAGCGTCGACGCGCTCCCCGGGGTGCGCCTGCCCGCGGCGGTGCTGGCGGTGGGGCCCAACGGCCAGGTGCTCCAGAACGTCACCAACTACATGGCGACGCTGGTGCTGCAGGACGGCGACCGGCGCCTCAGGGCGGGGATGACGGCCTCGGCGGCGGTGGTGGTGACGGAGCTGCGCGACGTGCTGCAGATCCCCAACTCCGCCATCGAGCGTGCCGGCGCCGCCACCTACGTGACCGTGGTGCAGAGCGACGGCACGCAGCAGCACACCCGCATCCAGATCGGACAGGCGGGCGACACCACCACCGAGGTGACCTCCGGGCTGCGGCCGGGCGAGCGTGTGCTGCTCCCCCAGCCGCCACCGCCGCAGGGGAACCTGCAGTAGCCATGCACCGCGTGTCGCAGATGGTGCCGGGGCGAACCGCATCCACCGCGCACCCCTGCCCTTGGAGCGCGGGGCCGGAGGGCACCGGCGGCCGCCAGCTCGCGCACGGTCGTGCCAGCGGCGGAGAACGGACTACGGATCCGACACCGGCCGGTGTCGCCGGCGGATCCGGTGCGTGTACTTGCGCATTCCGACAGAAACACCGTAGGGTGCCGGGTCTGCGACCGGTCCGGACAGACACAGCTCAGGAAGGGAGTGAGGTGGTACGAGGGAACCGGCACGGTGCTCACTGAGGCCTGCCGGCGGCCAGCTGCGACCGGCCCCGCGAGGCGGCGGGCCGGCGTCCAGGCGGAGGCGGACCGGGGTCCGCGTCCGCACTCGGGCGTCGCGCCCGTCGCCGTCACCGCCGTCGGCGCGCTGGTGGTGCTCACCGTGAGCGCCGCCCTCGCCCTGTCCGGCGCCGGGATGCTCGGCGTCGCCGTCCCCGCGGCGCGCGTGCCCTTCGGTGGCGGCGGACCCCTGCTGGCGGCCGCCTACGCCATCCCCCTCGCGCTGGTGACGCTGGTGAGCGGCCACCTCGCCGACCGGGCCGGCGCCGCCCGCCTGCTCCGCGCCGGCCTGCTCGGACTGGCCGGCAGCTCGCTCCTCTGCAGCCTGGCCTGGAACCTTCCCAGCCTGCTGGCGCTGCGCGTCCTCCAGGGCGCCGCCGCCGGCGTGCTGCCCGCCACCGCGCTCGCCCTGCTGCTGCGCACCGCGCCGCGGCGGCGCCTCGGCGAGGCCCTCGGAGTCTTCGCCGCCGGCGCCCTGCTCCTCCCCGCCGCCGCGCCGCTGCTGGGCGCGGCGCTGGCCGGCCAGCTCGGCTGGCGGCCGCTGCTCGCCGCCGAGGGCGCCGTCGCCCTGCTGGTGGCGCGCGCCTCGATGGCGCTGCTGCCCCGCTCCGCCGCCGGCGACCCCGGCCGGCTCGACCTCGCCGGTCTCGCCTCCGGGCTTGCCGGGCTGCTGCTCACGCTGCTCGCCCTCGGCGGCGGGCCGTGGTGGGGCTGGGGCTCGCCGCTCACCGTGCTCCTCGGCCTCGGGGGCGCCGCCGCCCTCGCCGGGTTCGTGCTCGTCGAACTCTCCGCGGAGCGGCCGCTGCTCGACCTGCGCCGGCTCTGCGACCCCGCCGCCGCCGCCGGCTCTCTGATCCTCGCCGTGCTGGTCACCTGCCTCGGGGCCGGTTTCCTCGAGGCGCCCTCGCTGCTCCACCAGGCGCAGGGGGCGGGTCCTCTCGGGACCTGGCCGGCGTTGCTCGGCGGTCTCGCCGCCGCCGCGGCGCTGCCGCTGTCCGGCCGGCTCTGCGACCGTGCGGGGCCCCGCTGGCCGGCCGCGGTCGGGCTCACCCTGCTCGCCGACGCCACCTACCTGCTCCAGCTCACCGGCCCCGGCACCGCCCGCTGGGAGGTCGCGGCGCTGATCACGCTGCGGGGCGCGGGCATGGGGATGGCGCTCACCCCGGTGCTGACCATCGTGCTGGCGGGCATCGCCGCCGGCGCCGAGAACCGCGGCGCCGCGGGCGTCGCCATGGTGCTGCGCCTGCCCGCTGTGGGCGGCCTCGCGGTGCTCGCGGGCGTGACCGCCCCGCCGCGCCCGGTCACGGTGCGCGGCCTCGACGTCACGTCGCTGCCGGTCCTGGTGGCCTGGGCGCCGGTGCGTGCGCTGCTCCTGGTCACCGCCGGGGTGGGCGCGCTCGGGGTCCTGCTCGCCGTCCGCCTGCCCACCGTTCCGGGCGACGCCTCCCGTGTCGACCTGGCCGGGCTGCTCGCCGCGCTCACCGGGTCACGCCGCCGGGAGCTCACCCTCACCGGCGTCGACGCGCGGCGGCCCGAGCCCCCCCCCCCCCCCCCGACCCCCCCCCGCCCCCGGCGCCCCCGGCCCCCCCCGGAGGGCCCCGCGGTAGGGG
>JAQBPH010000561.1:0-8543 GCA_028287625.1 Chloroflexota bacterium
GAAGCGGGCGCCGATGACCAGGTCGCGGGCGGTGCCGTAGCGCACTCGCAGCGCGCCGGCGGCGCCGGTGGCGACGAGGCCGCCGAGGGTCTGGGCGCCGGGCTGGGGCGGGTCGAGCGGCAGCCACTGCCGGTGCCCGGGCGCGGCGGCGAGGGCGTCGCGCAGCTCGTCCAGCGGCGTGCCCGCGCGCACCGTGCACACCAGGTCGCCGGGGGCGTGCTCGACCACGCCGCGCAGCCGGGAGGTGTCGAGGACGGCGTCGCAGCGCCGCGGCGGCCGTCCCCAGCCCTGCCGGGTGCCGGCGCCGCGCACCACCAGGGCGAGGCCCGCGCGGTGGGCGGCGGAGCAGACCGCGGCCACGGCGGCCTCGTCGGCAGGGCTCACCACCGCGGCGGGGACGATGCCGCCCACCGCGTCCGCGGCCGTCGCCTCGCGCACCGCCTCCTCGCCGGCGGCGCTCTCCAGCAGCGTCCGCGCCGGGGCCGCCGCGGTGCTCACATCCGCTCCGCCAGGCCGGCGGTCTCGATCGGATGGGCGCGGTAGGGGCCGGGCACCTCGCCGCAGAGCCGCGGCGTCGGCAGCAGCTTGCCGGGGTTGCAGAGCCCCTGCGGGTCGAACGCGTCGCGCACCCGCGCCATCACCGAGAGCGCACCCGGGCTGAACATGCGGGGCATGTGGCAGGCCTTGTCGAGGCCGACGCCGTGCTCGCCGGTGATCGAGCCGCCCTCGGCGAGGCAGAGGTCGAGGATGCGGCCGGCCAGCTCCAGCGCCCTCTCGGCCTGGCCGGGGACGTGGCCGTCGTAGCAGACCAGGGGGTGGAGGTTGCCGTCGCCGGCGTGGAAGACGTTGCCCACGCGCAGCCCGAACTCGAGCTCGAGCTCGCGGATGCCGCGGAGCACCGGTCCCAGCCGGGTGCGGGGGATCACCCCGTCCTGCACGTAGTAGTCCGGGCTCACCCTCCCCATGGCGGCGAAGGCGGCGCGCCGCCCCCTCCAGAGCAGGGCGCGCTCGGCGGCGGTGGTGGCCACCCGTGCCCCGGAGCCTCCCGCCTTCCTGCAGATCCGGTCGACCGCGGCCAGAACCGTCCGGCACTCGGCGTCGGGACCGTCGATCTCGACCAGCAGCAGCGCCTCGCAGTCGGGATACCCGGCGTTGACCGCCGCCTCGGCGGCCTCGATGGTGAGCCGGTCCATCATCTCGACGGCGGCGGGGAGGATGCCCTCGGCGACGATCGCCGACACCGCCGCCCCCGCCGCCTCCATGGAGTCGAAGGCGGCGAGGGTGGTGATGCAGGTGGGCGGGCGGGGCACCAGCCGGAGGATCACCTCGGTGACGATGCCCAGCGTCCCCTCGCTGCCCACCACCACCCCGAGCAGGTCGTACCCGGGCGAGTCGGCGACGGCGCCGCCGAGCCGCACCACCTCGCCGCCGGGGCAGACCATGGTCACGCCGCACACGTGGTGGAGGGTGAAGCCGTACTTGAGGCAGTGGGCGCCGCCGCTGTTCTCGGCGACGTTGCCGCCGATGCTGCACACCGCGCCGCTGGAGGGGTCGGGGGCGTAGAAGTAGCCGTGCCGCGCCACCGCCTCGCTCACCGCGAGGTTGGTCACCCCCGGCTGCACCACCGCCCGCTCGTTGGCGATGTCGACGGCGAGCACCGAGCGCATCCGCGCCAGGCAGATCACCACCCCGTCGGCGATCGCCACCGCGCCGCCGCTCAGGCCGGTGCCGCTGCCCCGGGCGACGTAGGGGACGCCCGCCCCGTGGAGGATGCGCACCGCCGCCGCGGTCTCCTCGGTGCTGAGGGGCAGCACCACCGCGGACGGGACGGCCCGGTGACCGGTGAGGCCGTCGCACTCGTAGGCGCGCACCGCCGCCGGCTCGGTGAGCACGGCGCCGGCCCCCACCGCGGCCCGCAGCCGGGCGATCACATCGGGATGCATGGTGGAGGATGGTAGGCAGGTCGACCCGGCGGCGGCCATGGTGCGCGATCGCGCGCTACCCTCGGCGGCCATGAGCCTCGACCCCTGGCATCTCCACGCCGTGCTCCTCCCCTGTGGCGCGGACCCGGTCGACCTCTGGGTCGCCGGGGGGCGGCTGACCGCCGAGCCCCAGGACGGGGCCGAGACGCTGCCCGGCGGCTGGGTGCTGCCCGGGCTGGTCGACGCCCACGCCCACCTCAGCATCGACATCGCCCGCACCGGGCTGGAGCGCGGCTCGCCCGGGCTGGTCGACGCCAACCTCCGCGCCCACCTCGAGGCCGGCGTGCTGCTGGTGCGCGACGTCGGCGCCGTCCCAGGGGCCACCCTCCCCGAGGGCGGCGGCGCGGGCCCGCGGCTGCTCCGGGCGGGTCGCTTCCTGGCCCCTCCCGGCCGCTACATCCCCGGCCTGTACGAGGGCGTCGAGCCCGCCGGGGTGGTCGGCGCGGCGCTCGCCGAGGTGGCCGCCGGCGCCAGCTGGGTGAAGGTGGTCGCCGACTTCCCCGAGCGCTTCCCCGACGGCGGCCCTGCCGAGCCGAACTACGACCTGGAGACGCTCACCCGGCTGGTCGAGGCGGTGCACGCCGCCGGGGCGCGGGTCGCCGCCCACGTCACCGGCAGGGCGCTCGTCGACGTGGTCGCCGCGGGCGTCGACTCGGTCGAGCACGGGGTGCGCATGGACGGGGAGGCGCTGGGCGCCCTCGGCCGCCGGGGCGGGGCGTGGACGCCGACACTGGCCACCACCACCGAGATGCTCGGCGAGGAGCGCTTCGCGCGCCTGGTCGAGCGCGTCACCCCGCTGCTGGCGGGCGCGTCCGCGGCGGGGGTCACGGTGCTCGCCGGCACCGACAGCCGCCCTGCGGGCTCGCTCGCCGCCGAGGTGGCGCTGCTGCAGCGCTGCGGGCTCTCGCCGGTCGACGCCCTGGCCGCCGCCTCCACCGCCGCTCGCCGGTACCTCGGCCTGCCCGGGCTCGAGGACGGCGCCCCCGCCGACCTGGTCTGCTACGCGGCCGATCCGCGCGACGATCCGGAGGTGCTCGGCTCGCCCTCCGCGGTGCTGGTCGGCGGACGGCGAGCCCGCCTCCGGACCGATGACTGACACCGAGTACCACTCGTACCTGCTCATCGACGACCTGCTGCGGCTGCAGCGGCCGCTGACGGAGGGGGCCCGCGACGAGCTCCTCTTCATCGTCGTCCACCAGGTCTACGAGCTCTGGTTCCGGGTGGTGGTCGGCGAGCTGATCCACTGCCGCGACGAGCTGCTCGCCGGCCGCGCCCACACCGCGGTGAAGCCGCTGCGGCGGGTGCTCGCCGTCGAGGGGCTGCTGGTCGATCAGCTGGGCGTGCTCGAGACCATGGGACCGGAGGACTTCCTCGCCTTCCGCGACCCCCTGGCTCCGGCCTCCGGCTTCCAGTCGGCACAGTTCCGCGCCATCGAGCGGCTCAGCGGCGGTGTCGCCGGAGCGTCGTCCACGGCGGCGGGCGCGGGCGGCGACCCCGGCGGTCCCTCGCTGTGGGAGGCGTTCTGCGCCTGCGCCCGCGCCCAGGGGCTCGACCTCCCCGAGGGCGACGAAGCCCGGGAGCGGCGGCTCGCCGTCCTCGCCGAGCTCTACCGGGACCACGCCGGCAGCGCCGGCCGCAGCGCCCTGCACGGCGTCGCGGAGCTGCTCTGCGACCACGACGAGGCGGTCGCCGTCTGGCGCTTCCGGCATGCGCTGATGGCGGCGCGCACCATCGGCGCCCGCACCGGCACCGGTGGCTCCGCCGGCGTCGAGTACCTGCGCTCCACCGTCGAGCGCCGCTTCTTCCCGGAGCTCTGGGAGCTCAGGACCAGGCTGTGAGGGAGGTGGGCTGATGGAGGCGAGCGAGGCCATGGAGCATGCTCACAGGACCGAGGAGGCGGTGTCCCACGGCGACTTCGGGCGCCGCGTGGCGATCCTGATCGCGGTCCTCGCCGCGCTCCTCGCCATCGCCACGCTGCTCGGAAACCAGGCGACGGCCGACGCCATCCTCTCCCAGGAGCGCGCCACCGACACCTACAACGAGTACCAGGCCGACTCGGTGAAGGAGAAGGTGAGCGCCGACGCCGCCCTCATCCTCCGGCAGCTGGGCGGCGACGCGCCGGCGAAGGCCGCCGACCTGGAGCGCACCGCGGCGAGCGAGGCGGCGAAGCGCAAGGGCCTGCTGCCGGTGGCGCGGTCGTTCGAGGCCAGCCGCGACACCGCCGAGCACCGCCATCACGGCTACCAGTTCGCCGAGTCGGCGCTGCAGATCGCCATCGTGCTGGCGTCGGTGTCGATCGTCGCGCGGTCGCATCCGCTGGTCCTGGGGAGCGTGGCGGTGGGCGCGCTCGGCGTGCTGCTGATCATCGACGGCGCCACCCAGCTGGTCTGGCTCGGCTGAGCCGCACCTGACCGCCTGCCTCAGGCGTCCTTCCACCCCGCGCTGCCGCCGCGGCGTGCCGCCACCAGGCCGGCGACGATCGAGAGCGCGATCTCGGGCGCGGTGCGGCCGCCGAGGTCGAGCCCCACCGGGGTGCGGATCGAGGCCACCTCGGGGTCGCCCGCGCCGCCGGCGCGCAGCGCCTCGAGGTGGTGGGAGGTGTGGCGCCGGCTGCCCATCAGGCCGATGTACCGGGGGCGGCGAGGGAGCAGCTGGGCGCAGAGGTCGACGACGTCGGGAGCGTCGTGGTCGGTGAGCACCGCGTAGAGCTCGTCGCCCGCGAGCGCCGCCTCCAGGGCGTCGAGCCGGTCGACCACCGCCTCCGCGTCCCAGAGGCTGCCGCGCAGGCGCTCGGCGCGGCTCTCCACCAGCACGGTGCGGAAGCCCACCGCGGTCGCCCACTCCAGCACCGCCGCGGCCACGGGGGTGGCGCCGCCGACCACCAGGGTGGGGCGGGCCGGATAGGGCTCGAGGTGGACCTCGATGCTGCCGAGGTCGTGGGTGTAGGTGCGCAGTCGTGGGCCGCCCTCGTCGAGGGCGGCGGCGGCGTCGTCGAGCGCGGCCGAATCGAACTCCGAGCAGCCCAGGGTGCCCGCGAGCGGCCCCGCCCGGCTCATCAGCAGCTTCGCCCCGGCGCGCGAGGGGGGCTCGCCGCCCGTGCGCACCACCGTCGCGGCCACCACCTCCTCACCGCGGGAGAGGCTCTCCGCCAGCCGCTGCTCGACGCTCGTCACACCCGGAATTGTCGCAGTCCGGGATCCGGCGCATCCCCGAGCATTTGCCACCCACTGTCACGGTGATGAGGTGCTCAGTCGCAGCCCTCACGGCGAGGCGCGGCAGCACCCTGGCGCCAGGCCCTGATCCGGGCCAGCGCGTCCTCCTCGGCGTGGTCGCCGGCGCGCTGGCGCGCGGGGTCGACGGTCAGGTAGTGGCGGAGCGCGAGGTCGACGTTGCAGTCCACCGTGGCGTCATGCCAGACGCCGCAGCGCGGGCAGCGGTACGAGGTAGCCATGGTCGTTCCTCTGGGGGTGGAGACACGGCGGGCGTGTCGTCAGGGTGAAACGTGATACCCAAAGTGACACGAAACCTCATCCGGGTTCACACGGCCCCGGCCGCTGACAGGCCCGTCACCTACCGGGAGCCGCGCCGGAGCGCCTAGCCCGAGGGCACCGTCGGCACGGTCGCGAGGTGCCGCATCAGGGCTCCGAACTCCGCGAAGCTGAGGCTCTGGTCGGCGTCGGAGAGCGCCTGCTCGGGTGCCGGGTGCACCTCGATGAGCAGCCCGTGGGCGCCCGCGGCGCGCGCCGCCCAGGCCATCGGCGCCACGTACGGGCGGTAGCCGGTGCCGTGACTGGGGTCGACGATGACGGGGAGGTGGGTGCGCTCGCGGAGCACCACCACGGCGGAGAGGTCGAGGGTGTTGCGGGTGGCGCTCTCGAAGGTGCGGATCCCGCGCTCGCAGAGGATCACCTGCTGGTTGCCGTGGGCGAGCACGTACTCGGCGGCGCCGAGCCACTCGTCGATGGTGCTCGACAGGCCGCGCTTCAGCAGCACCGGCCGGTCGACCTTGCCGAGCTCGCGGAGCAGGTCGAAGTTCTGCATGTTGCGCGCGCCCACCTGCAGGATGTCGGCGGCCTGGGCGAGGCGCTGCACCTGCTCGACCGCCATCACCTCGGTGATGATCGGCAGCCCGGTCTCGCGCCCCGCCGCCACGAGAAGGTCGAGCCCGCTCCAGCCGAGGCCCTGGAAGGCATAGGGCGAGGTCCGCGGCTTGAACACGCCGCCGCGGAGCACGTGGGCGCCCTGCTCGCGCACGAACCGGGCGGTGTCGCCGATCTGCTCCGCGCTCTCCACCGAGCAGGGTCCTGCCATCACCGCGAACCCGGCGCCGCCGATGAGCAGCCCGCCCGCCTGCACCACCGTGTCCTCCGGGCGGGACGCGCGGTCCACCAGCCGGTGCTTGGAGCGGCGCACCGGCGGGCTCTCGGTGACGACCACGGCCTCGAGCGTCTCCGCCGCCGACTCGTCCGGCCGGGCCCCGGGCAGCTGCCCCGGCTGGGGATGCTCCCGCAGCGCCTTGGCCGGATAGCTGCCCAGCACCTTGATGTACGGCGCGGACGACCGCAGCTCGTCGAGCGCGGCCGCGGTGCGCGGCTCGGCGACGTTGCCCTCGAAGTCGAGGAAGAACATGTACTCCCACGGCTTGCCCGGCCGGGGGCGCGACTCCAGCTTGGTCATCGAGTGCCCGCTGCCGGAGAGGATCTCCAGGCAGCGCAGCAGCGCCCCCTCCTCGTGGCGGGTCACCAGGATGAGGCTGGTCTTGCAGGGGATGCGCGGATCCACGGTCACCGGGCTGCGCGAGAGCACCACGAAGCGGGTGTAGTCGGCGTCGCCGTCGGAGATGCCGTGGCGGAGGATGGCGAGCCGGTTCGCCGCCGCCGCCTCCGGCGGACCGATCGCGGCGACGCCGGGGTCGCCCGCGGTGGCGACGGCGCGCATCGCCTCGGCGCTGTCCATGTAGGTGGTGGTCGCCACCTGGGGCAGCGTCTGCAGGAACTGCGCGCACTGCTCCAGCGCCTGCGGCTGCGCCAGGATGCGGCCGAGCGAGGCGAGCGGGACCACGTCGGGGGCGGCGAGGCAGTGGTCGACCTTCCAGGTCTCCTCGCCGACGATGAACACCGCCTGCTCGCGGAGCAGCGCGTAGACCTCGGTGATGCTCCCCGCGCTGGTGTTCTCGATGGGCACCACGGCGAGCTCCGCCTCGTCCGCGAGCAGCGCGGCGACGGCGGCGCGGAAGGTCGGGTGCCCGACCAGGTGCGCCTCGAGCCCGCGGCCGGCGACGAACTTCTGGGCCGCGAGGTGGCCGGTGGAGTGCTCGACACCCTGGAACGCCAGCCGCACCCGCCCGGTGTCGTCACCGGCGAGCTGCGCCGACTGCTGGGAGACGGCGTGGCTGATGATCTCCTGGAACACCCGCCGGACCAGGTTGGCGGACACCCCCAGCTGGCGGGCGGTGCCCTCCACGGCCTCGAGCACCCGCCGCTCCCGCTCCGCGTCCTGGATGGTGGACGCGCTCCGCTCCTTCGCCCTCCCGATCTCGCCGACCAGGTCGAACCGCTGCGCGATGAGCCGGACGAGCTGGGTGTCCACGCCGTCCAGGCGGCTCCGGAGAGCTTCGATCCGATCCGTGGTCACCGGTGCAGCTTACCGGTCGGAGCTCGGCCGACCGGCGGCACGGTGGTGCGCGCTGTGCGGCGCACACAGCGGCGCTATAACTCGACACCATGACCATGGCCCCGGGGCTCGGCGCCGAGTTCGCCGGCTATCGCATCGAGGCGATCCTCGGGCGAGGCGGTGTCGGCCTCGTCTATCTCGCCGAGGACCTCAACCTGCCGCGGCGGGTCGCGCTGAAGATCCTCCGGGCCGAGTACGCCGAGGACCCGCAGTTCCGTGAGCGCTTCGTGCGCGAGTCGCGGCTGGCGGCGTCGCTCGATCACCTCAACATCGTCCCCATCTACGGGGCGGGCGAGGCCGGCGGCGTGCTGTACATCGCGATGCGCTACGTGGACGGCACCGACCTGCGCCGGCTGCTCGCCGCCGAGGGACCGCTCGACGTGGACCGCGCCCTCGGGATCCTCGCCCAGGTGGGCAGCGCCCTCGACGCCGCCCACGAACAGGGTCTCTGCCACCGCGACGTCAAGCCGGCGAACATCCTGGTCACCCCGGGCAGCCACGGCATGCCCGACCAGGCCTACCTCGTCGACTTCGGCATCACCAAGCGGACCAGCACCGCCGGGCTCACCCAGGCCGGACAGTTCGTCGGCACCCTCGACTACGCCGCGCCCGAGCAGATCCTCGGCCTGGGCATCGACGCGCGCACCGACGTCTACTCGCTGGGCTGCGTCCTCTACGAGTGCCTCGCCGGCGTCGCCCCCTTCCGGCGCACCAACGACCTCGACACCATGCAGGCGCACCTCTCCGCGCCGCGGCCGCGGCTCTCCGCGGTCCGTCCGGAGATGGGTCCGGCCATGGACCACGTGGTGAGCACCGCGATGGCGCGGGAGCCCGACGACCGCTACGGCTCGGCGGTGGCGCTGGTCACGGCGGCGCGCGCCGCGCGGC
>JAQBPH010000685.1:0-6155 GCA_028287625.1 Chloroflexota bacterium
ATCACCACGTTGCCACGGAACACCACCTCGCCCATGGTCTCCCCGTCGGCGGGCACGTCGGCCATGTTCTCGTCGACCACCCGGACCGCGCCGGCGGTGACGTGGGGGGTGCCCTGGCGGGAGAGCAGGCGGGCCCGCTCCTCGGCGCTCGCCGCGCGGGTGCTCGGCGCCATCTCGTGGACGGTGAAGGGCCCGTACGTCTCGGTGAGCCCGTACACGTGGATGAGGTCGAAGTTCAGCTCCGCCATCTGACCGATGATCGCCGGCGACGGCGGCGCGCCCGCGGTGAAGAGGCGCACCGGGCGCTCCAGCCGGTGGGCCCTCGGGTGGTTGACCAGCATGGTGAGCACCGTCGGCGCGCCGCAGAAGTGGGTGGCCTCGCCGCGGTCGAAGATCCCCCACACCCGCTCGGGATCGACCGCGGGGATGCAGACCGCGGTGGCCCCCACCGCCGCGCCGGCCCAGGTGAAGCACCAGCCGTTGCAGTGGAACATCGGCAGCGTCCAGAGGTAGGCGCTGTCCTCGCTGAGCCGGTGGTGGAGAGCCATGGCGAGGGCGTTCAGGTAGGCCCCCCGGTGGTGGTACATGACCCCCTTGGGACGACCCGTGGTGCCCGAGGTGTAGTTGATGGAGATGATGTCGTCCTCGTCCTCGAGCCAGGACTCCACCTCGTCCTCGCTGCCCTGCTCGAGCAGCGCGTCGAACTCCGTCGAGATGTCGACGCGGCGCACCGACGCGGGGACGTCGGCGAGCAGCCGCGCCAGCTCGGGGGAGTGGAACACCCAGCTCGCCCCGGAGTGCTCGACGATGTAGGCGACGTCGCCGGCGGACAGCCGGGTGTTCACGGCGACGAGGATGCCGCCCGCCTGCGGCACGCCGAAGTGGGCGAGCAGCAGCGGCTCGCTGTTGACGGCGAGGAAGGCGACGCGGTCGTCCTTGCGCAGCCCCGCACGGCGCAGCGCCGACGCGAGCCGGCGCGAGCGCCCTCGCCACTGCGCGTAGGTGAACCGGCGCTCACCGTCGACGGCGGCGAGCCGCTCCCCGTGGACGGTGCCGGCACGCTCGAGGAAGGTGATGGGCGAGAGCTCGTCGCGGAAGACGCGCTGTCGCCGGCCGGTCTCGGTGATCATGCGACGACTCTAATCACGGCGCGCCGCCGGGTGACCCGCTCGAAGGGGCAGCCCGGACCCACCCCGGACGCCGCGGCGCCCGGGGTGGGCCGTACAGGGGGTGAGGTCAGCTCTTCTCGACGACCACGACCGGGGTCATCGCCTCGAGGAGGCGCACGGCGTAGTCGTGCTGCAGCTCGAGGATCTTGCCGGCGAAGTCGTAGGCCTGGTCGACGACCTTGGTGGGGTTGGGCATGCCCTTGGGGAGCGAGGGGAGCACGAGGCCGTTCTTGGAGGGCTGGAAGAGGGCGGCGAAGTCGCGGCACACCTCCACGGCGGCGAGGTTGATCTCCTGGGCCTGCTTGATGCCCGAGGTGACCTGCTCCTGGACGGCGTCGGCGAAGTCGGCGACGGTGCTGGTACCTGCCATTGCGGGGTCTCCCGTGGAAATGCTGTGGTGACTTCGCTAAGTCTACCAAGCAACCGCTGCGCGCGTCAACGGGCGCGGAGAAATCCCCGGTAGACCTGGATCAGCGTCTCCTTCTGCTCGGTGCTCAGCCCGGGGTCGAGGCGGATCGCCTGCTCGACCCGCGGGGTCGCCCCGGCGTCGTCGACGCGCTGGTCGAGCAGCCCCGCCTCGGCGTACATGGTCTCGGCGGAGAGGTGGAGCGCCTCGGCGATGCTCTTCAGCACCTGCGCCGAGGGCCGGTAGAGCCCGCGCTCGATCTGGCTCAGGTACGGGTTGGAGACGCTGGTGAGCTCGGCGAGCTGGCGCAGCGAGAGCCGGGCGAGCTGCCGCTGCGAGCGGATGAAGTCGCCGAGCGCCGACCAGGACTCGCTGGGAGCCACCATGGTGCTCATCGTAGCAGCCGCTTGGTTCACCAAACGGTCGCTCAGGTCCCGGCGGCCTGCCCCAGCAGGACCACGTTGAGCCCGACGATCACCGCCGCGATCAGCCCCGCCGCCACGGTGGTGAGGCGGCGGTTGGCGAAGCCGCCCATCACCGCCCGCCGGCTGCTCAGCACCACCAGCGGGATGAGCGCGAAGGGGATGCCGAAGGAGAGCACCACCTGGCTGATCACCAGGCAGCGGGTGGGGTCGAGGCCGAGGCCGAGCACCAGCAGCGCCGGCGCCATGGTCACCGCGCGGCGCAGCGCCACCGGCACGGCGCGGCGCAGGAAGCCCTGCATCACCACCTGCCCGGCGAGGGTGCCCACGCTCGAGGCGGCCAGCCCGGAGGCGAGCAGGGCGACGCCGAAGGCGACCGCGGCACCACCGCCGAGCACCCTGCCGAAGGTGGCGTGGGCTGACTGCAGAGTGTCGCCGCCGCCGCCGCCGAGCACCGCGGCGGCGACCACCAGCATGCCGAGGTTGAGGAGCGCGGCCACCCCCATCGCCAGGGTGACGTCGACCCGCTGGAGGTCGAGGAGGCGGCGGCGCTGATGCTCGCCGAGCGCGCGCAGCCGCTCCTGGCTCAGCGCCGAGTGCAGGTAGATGGCGTGGGGCATCACGGTGGCGCCGACGATGCCGGCGGCGAGCAGCAGGCTGTCGGGTCCGTGCAGCGACGGCACCAGGCCGCGCGCCACCCCCGCCGGGTCGGCGCCGCTGCGCAGGCCGGCGTAGAGGAAGCCGAGCAGCACCACGGCGAGCAGGCCGACGATCGCCACCTCGAAGCGGCGGTACCCGCCGGGGCGCAGGGCGAGGATGCCGAGCGACACCGTGCCGGTGATCAGGCCGGCGGTGAGCGGGGGCACCCCGAAGAGCAGGTCCAGCGCGACCGCGGCACCGACAAACTCGGCGAGGTCGGTGGCCATGGCCATCAGCTCGGCCTGCACCCAGAGCCCCAGCGAGGCCCAGCGGGGGAGGTGCTCGCGGCAGAGCTCGGCGAGGTTGCGGCCGGTGGCGATGCCGACCTTGGCGGAGAGGTACTGCACCAGCATGGCCATGAGGTTGGCGGCGAGCACCACCCAGAGCAGCGTGTAGCCGTAGCGGGCGCCGCCCTGCACGTTGGTCGCGACGTTCCCGGGGTCGACGTAGGCCACCGCGGCGACGAAGGCCGGCCCCAGCAGGGGCAGCGCCGCGCGGACGCGGCCGCGGACAGCGACCGGGGCCGCGGGAGCGGGAGCGGGCAGGCTGGCGGTGCCCGCGTCGGGCGGCGGCGGGGTCACGCCGGCAGGCCGGACCCGCGCTCTGGTGTGCTTCTCACCTCGGATCGACGATAGCCACGGTGACCTGGCGGGACGCCGGCCGTCCGTCTCGCCTGCCTCGACTACTTTCCCGAGCGCCCCCGGGCGGCGATGAGGCCCTCGACCCGCCGCGCGAGGTCCACTGCGACCGGCGGCAGGAAGGGCTTCAGACGGTACTGCCACTCCGGGCGCGCCCGTGGACTCGCCGGTACCGGGGTGGCGGCCCCAGCCGGGGGCTCGGCGACCCCGCGTGGTGCGACCGGATCGGGCGCCACCCCGGGTTGCTGATACAGAGTGCTGTGCACTCCCATGGCCTCGGCATGGGGACGGCCGTTCGAGTAGTAGTAGGCGGCCAGCGAACGGCGGGTTCGCGGCGCAGGACACCTCACGGGATCGGGATGCCCGTGGAACGAGAAGCTCGTGGTGCTGAAGACGACCAGCCTGTTGAAGACCGGCAGGACGCGCTGCTCACAGGCGCTCTTGTCGTGGTTCCAGAGCTCGAGAGGCCCTCCGAACTCGTCGGGCCAGTCACGGTTGAGGTAGAGGAGGGCGTTGAGCCGGCGGTCCAGACGGAGACGGTCGTAGTAGTTGAAGTCGGCGTGGACGTCGAGGAAGCCGCCCGGCTCGATCTGATGGAGACCGCCACCGAACATGTGCGGATCGGGAAGCAGGCCGTCGATGCCGGTGAGCCGCTCGAGGAACTCGATCATCGGCCCCGAGTTGAACTCGTGGAGCACATGCCGCGTCCACGGCCCCATCAGCGCCTGCTGTTCGGTGGCCAGCTTCCGGGTGTGCCCGTGGTCGGTGAAGACGTCCCACGGGATGGCATCGGGCGCTGGAAACTCCGCGAGGACGTTCTCGAGCACGTCCTCGGGCATGAAGTCGTCGATGACCACATGGGGGAACGGCTGTGCGCGCTGGTAGCCCTCGCGCAACCCGTCCGCCAGGGAGGCGAGCCGCTCGGCGTCGAGTGCGAGGGTGGGGACGGTCGTCGCGACGGTGTCAGCCACGGGCGCGCAGTGTAGCCAAGCCGTCAGGGGTCATGGACGTGTCTCCAGGCTGACCAGTCGACGCTTGAGCCGGAGGAACGGGACCTCCACGACGGCGTGGGACAGCGCGGCCACCACGCAGGTGATCGAGGTGACCACGGCGAGGGCGAGGGGCCCGCGAGCCGCGGCCTGCGGGAACAGGAGGAGGAGCAGGGGGTAGTGCCACAGGTAGATGCCGTACGACACCCTGCCGGCCGCAGCCAGCGGCGGCAGCGCGAAGAGGGCCACCAGTGGAGGCAGGGGGCGGACCACCAGCGCCGCGAGCAGCGCCGTGGCGCACAGCGCCACCACGGTGAAGCCGCCCGCCTTGAGCCCGTCGTAGGGGCTCGGGTCGATGATGATCCGCGCCAGGCATCCCGTCCCCAGCAGCGCCGCGACGGCAACGGGCAGAGCCGGCAGGCGCCGGCCGGCGGCCACGTGGGCGCCCAGCGCAAGCGCGCAGCCCGCCAGCAGCGCATCCGCCCGCGTGTCGAAGCCGCCATAGACCCGCAGCCAGGTGGCGCCACCCGCCACCATCGCCCCGCGGACGGCGGCGACCGCGACGATGCCCGCGAGAGCGCTCAGCAGAGCCGTGCGGGGCCCCCGCCAGAGCAGCAGGCCGGTCAGGACCACGGGCCAGACCAGGTAGAACTGCTCCTCGATGGAGAGTGACCAGGTGTGCGCGAGGAGGCCGAGGTCGGATCCGCTCGCGTAGGCCCAGTTGGCCACGTACCCCGCGGTCAGCGGGATGGCGCGGAGAGTTGCCGCCGCGAACCGCGAGGCGGGGTGGGCGAGGACCACCAGGACGCAGGCTGCCACCAGGAGGGTGAGAGCGGGGAGCAGGCGGAGCGCACGGCGTCCGTAGAAGCGCAGGAACGAGACGCGCCCGGTGAGCCTCCACTCGTCGAGCAGCAGCGTGGTGATCAGGTAGCCGGAGAGGACGAAGAAGATGTCGACCCCCACCAGGCCGCCCGGTGCGAGCTCCGGCCAGCAATGGAAGATCAGAACCAGCAGGACAGCGACGCCGCGCAACCCATCGAGCGCGGGCCGGTGATCCAGCCGAGCCGGAGCATCCGCCTCGCGCTGCCCGGAGCGCGTCCTCAGGCCCCCGACGACCCCGGGGGAGGGTAGGACGGCTCCGGTCCGCATGCGGCCGGATGGTACCGAGCGTCGGTGACCGATGTCGGCGGCCCCTCGCGGAACGGCATCGCCCCTCCGCCGACTACTCTGTGCGCCCTGATGAGCCCCGAGAGCGAGCGCCGGGCGGAGGTGAGCCTCGGCCGGCTCCGCACCGTTGCCCGCCTGGCTCCCGCGCCCGCCGTCGCCGTCGGCCGCGCCGTGCTCGGCGCCCTCGCCGCGCTGCACCTCCGCGGGCTGGTCCACGGCGCCGTCACCGCCGGCGACGTGCTCGTCGCCGACGACGGCTCGGTGCGGCTCGACGGCGAGGGCGGCCGGCCGGCGCTGATCCCGGCGCGGCTCGCCGAGCTCCAGCAGGAGGAGGTCGAGGCCGCCTGGGAGCTGGTCGCCGGCCTGCTCGAGGCCTCGCCGGTGACCCCTCCGGCGGCCCTGCGGGCCCTGCTCGAGGGGCCGGCCCCCCGCACCGGCGCCCACGCCGCCCTCGCCGCGCTGGTCGAGGCGGCGGGCGAGCTCGCCTCCGAGTCGGGGGAGCGTCGCGCCGCCGCCCGGCTGGCGGAGCTCGCCGCGCCGCTGAGCCGCTACCGCCACGGGCCGGCGCAGCCCACCGTGGGCGGGGTCGGCGCGGCGACGGTGATCACCGCCGGGGCGGCGGTGGGTCCGCGCCCGGCCGCGCGCCGGCGGCGCCTGCCGGCGCT
>JAQBPH010000584.1:0-3971 GCA_028287625.1 Chloroflexota bacterium
CACCGCGGTGGTCACCGGCTGCGCCACCTGCGCCGCGCGGCTCGAGGGGGTGGCGGCGCTGCCGGTGCTCGAGCTGGCCGAGGCGGTGGCCGCCGGCCTCGAGGCGGCGGAGGCGGTGCGGTGACCACCGTGGCCGTCGTCAACCCCGCGAGCTGCGCCGGGCGCACCGGCCGGAGCTGGCCGGAGATGCGTCGGGTGCTCTCCGCCGCCGGGGTGGAGGTGGAGGAGCGGCTCACCACCGCCCCGCGGGAGGCCACCGCGCTGACCCGCGCGGCGCTGCTCGAGGGCTGCGAGCGGGTGGTGGCGGTGGGCGGCGACGGCACCCTCAACGAGGTGCTCAACGGCTTCCTGGACGCGGACGGGAGCCCGGTGGCACACGGGGCGGTGCTCGGACTGCTCCCCAGCGGCACCGGCGGCGACTTCCGGCGCAGCGCCGGCATCCCCACCGACGCCGCCGCCGCCGCCGCGGTGCTCGCCGCCGGCGCCACCCGCTCGGTCGACGCCGGCCGGATCACCCTCGACGGCGCCGAGCCCCGCCACTTCATCAACATCGCCGACGCCGGCCTCGGCGGCGAGGTGGTGGCCAGGGTGAACCGCGGCAGCAAGCGCGCCGGAGGCACCGCGACCTTCCTCTGGCACTCGCTGGCCTCGCTGCTCACCTACCGGCCGCGCGCGGCGCGGGTGGAGATCGACGGCGCCGCCGAGGAGGGGCTCTACCAGAACGTGGTGGTCGCCAACGGCCGCTACTTCGGCGGCGGCATGTGCGTCGCCCCCGGCGCCGACCTCACCGACGGCCTCTTCGACGTGGTGCTCTTCGGCGACCTGCCGCGGATGCGCTCGCTCACCGGCATCCGGCGCATCTACGCGGGCACCCACATCGGGGAGCCCGGCATCCGCCTGCTCCGCGGCCGCCGCGTGCGCGTGATCCCACTCGAGCAGCCGCCCCTCTGCTTCGAGATGGAGGGGGAGGAGGTGGGCCCGGCGCCGGCGACGGTGGAGATCCTGCCCGCGGCCATCCGCCTCTGCGCCCCCGGCTGAGACCGGCCGCCGGGTGCCGGCCCGCGGCTTCCTGTACACTCCCTCACGACCTGCGGGGAGCCCCCGCCGTGGCACCGCGTCCAGCGGCGCGCGGCGACGGACCGGCCCTCCGCACGGCGACTGCCCGCTCCAGGGCCCCAGGAGATCCCAGTGCCCGACATCCGCGTCAAGTCCGAGATCATCGCCGAGCACCGTCAGCACGAGACCGACACCGGCTCGGCCGAGGTGCAGATCGCGATCCTCAGCGAACGCATCAGGATGCTCACCGAGCATCTGCGCGAGCACCCGCAGGACCACGCCTCCCGGCGCGGCCTGCTCAAGCTGGTCGGACGCCGCCGGCGGATGCTGGACTACCTGACCCGGACGGATGTGTCGCGCTACCGCGCCATCATCGCCCGCCTGGGACTGCGCCGCTGAGCTGCCACCGCTCAATGGCCGCGGCCCTCCTCGCGGAGGGCGTTTGGCCCCGCTGATGCGTGGGCATCACTACAACAAAACCTTTTTACCCCACACCGTCCACGTCCCACCCGGTCGCGGGTGTCCCTTCACAGGACGCGCTGCGCGGCCGACGCGGTGAGACGTTGGCGATCGGAGATCGGCGCCGGACCGCTGCCCATGCGCGACCGCACCGTCGCTCTCTCATCCCCAACACCTCACCCTCGGTGGCGCAGGTGCCCGTGGCGGAGATGCCCGGACCGGGACTCATCACCCGACATCCGAGGTTCCCATGCCCTACCAGAAATTCGAACTGGACTACACCGGCCGAAAGCTCACGGTCGAGACCGGCCACATCGCCGAGCAGGCCAACGGCGCCGTGCTCGTCCGCTCCGGCGACACCATGGTGCTCGTGACCGCGGTGGCGTCGCACGCGCCGCGCGAAGGCATCGACTTCTTCCCGCTCACCTGCGACTACGAGGAGAAGCTGTACGCCGCGGGCCGCATCCCCGGCAGCTTCCCCCGCCGCGAGGGGCGTCCCACCGAGGCCGCCATCCTGGCCTGCCGCCTGATGGACCGGCCGCTGCGGCCGCTCTTCCCCAAGGACTTCCGCAACGACGTCCAGGTCGTCGCCACGGTGATGAGCACCGACCAGGAGAACGACCCCGTCACCCTCGCGGTGACCGGGGCGTCGCTGGCCCTGGCGATCAGCGACATCCCCCACGCGGGCCCCGTCGGCTGCGTCCGCGTCGGCCTCATCGACGGCCGCCTGGTGGTCAACCCCACCCTGCCCGAGCTCGCCGAGTCCGACCTCGACCTGATCGTGGCCGGAACCGAGGACGCCATCGGCATGGTCGAGGCGGGTGCGATGCAGGTTCCCGAGGAGGTCATGCTCCAGGCCCTGCGGCTCGCCCACGACGAGATCCGCCGGCTGGTCGCCTTCCAGAACGAGATCGTCGCGCAGATCGGCAGGCCGCAGATGAGCTACCCGTCGAACGCCGTCGACCCCGAGGTGAAGGCGGCGGTGGCCGAGGCGGCCGCGAGCCGCATCGGCGAGGCCGCCCGCAACGTCGACAAGGCCGCGCGCGAGCGCGCCATCGACGAGCTCAAGGGCCAGGTGGTCGAGCAGGTGGCGCCGCGCTTCCCCGACCACGAGGTGTCGGAGATCAAGAAGGCCTTCGAGGGAGAGCTGAAGCGCGCCGTGCGCAGCGCCATCCTCGAGGAGGGCATCCGCCCCGACGGCCGCCGCACCGACGAGATCCGCACCATCTGGTCCCAGGTCGGGCTGCTGCCCCGTGCCCACGGCAGCGCGCTCTTCACCCGCGGCCAGACCCAGGCGCTGAGCATCGTCACCCTCGGTTCCGGCCAGGATCAGCAGAAGCTGGACGGCCTCGGGCTCGAGGAGTTCAAGCGCTTCATGCACCACTACAACTTCCCGCCCTACTCGGTCGGCGAGGCGCGTCCGCTGCGCTCGCCGGGACGGCGCGAGATCGGTCACGGCGCGCTCGCCGAGCGCGCGGTGCACAACGTGATGCCCTCCGACGAGGACTTCCCGTACGTGGTGCGCATCGTCACCGAGATCCTCAGCAGCAACGGCTCCACGTCGATGGCCTCGGTCTGCGGCTCGACGATGGCCCTGATGGACGCCGGGGTGCCGCTGAAGGCGCCGGTGGCGGGCATCGCCATGGGCCTGATCACCGAGGACGACAGCGAGCGGGCGGCCATCCTCAGCGACATCCAGGGGATGGAGGACGCCCTCGGCGACATGGACTTCAAGGTCGCCGGCACCGAGGCGGGCATCACCGCCCTGCAGATGGACATGAAGATCAAGGGGCTCCGCTGGGAGCTCATGGAGCAGGCGCTGGAGCAGGCCCGGGTGGGCCGGCTGCACATCCTCGGCAGGATGACCGAGACCCTGCCCGCGCCCCGGCCGGAGATGTCGACGTGGGCGCCGCGCATCGAGACCATCCAGATCAACCCCGACAAGATCCGCGACGTCATCGGTCCGGGTGGCAAGACCATCCGCCGCATCGTCGAGGAGACCGGCGTCCAGATCGACGTCGAGGACGACGGCCGGGTGTCGATCGCCTCCAACAACGGCGAGGCGATGCAGCAGGCGATCGCCATGATCCGCGACCTCACCGAGGACGTGGAGGTGGGCAAGATCTACAAGGGCAAGGTGGTTCGCATCATGAACTTCGGCGCCTTCGTCGAGATCCTGCCGAAGAAGGATGGGCTGGTCCACATCTCCCAGCTCGCCGACCACCGCGTGAACAAGGTCGAGGACGTGGTCAACATCGGTGACGAGATCATGGTCAAGGTCATCGAGATCGACGACAAGGGTCGCGTCAACCTCTCCCGCAAGCTGGCGATCAGCGAGCTCGCGGGCAAGCAGGCCCAGGCCGCCGGGGCCGGGACGGCCAGCCCCGCGTGATTTCCCCCGGTGCCGGGGGGGACTCCCCCCCGGCGACCCCGCGGGCAGGGCCCGCGGGGTCGCC
>JAQBPH010000598.1:0-9341 GCA_028287625.1 Chloroflexota bacterium
CGGGGCTCGGTGCACTCGACCACGAAGGGCAGCCCGCGCAGCCGCCCGGCGAGCCCGTCGACGTCGCACTTCTCGAGCTCGAGGTAGAGGCTGAAGACGCCCCTGGTGGCCTCGCGGGTCTCGACGGTGACGATGTTGCCTCCGGCCTCGACGATCTCGCCGGTGATCCGATGGAGGACGCCGGGCTGGTCGTTGGCCCGGATCAGCAGGCTGCGCGTGTCCATATGTCTGGCGGATGGTGGCATGACAGCGCGCGCACCCGTCTCGCCCGGCCGCGGTAGAGTGCGCCCCCGATGAGCAAGGGACGCGTGGAGGCCTTCAGCGACGGGGTCTTCGCGATTGCGATCACGCTGCTCGTGCTCACCATCGGCCAGCCCCAGCGCTTCGACGACCTCGCCGCCGAGCTGATCCGGCAGTGGCCCGGGTACGCCGCCTACATGGTGACCTTCGCCGTGATCGGGATCATGTGGTTCAACCACCACGTCATCTTCGGCCACCTCGCCCGGGTCGACCCCCCCTTCCTCTACCTCAACCTGCTCCTGCTCATGACCGTCGCCTTCCTCCCCTACCCCACCGGCATCCTCGGCGAGGCGCTGCGGCACGGCGAGGGCGCCCGGGTCGCCGCCGTCGTCTACAGCATCGTGATGACCCTGAACGCCTTCGCCTGGGCGGCGCTCTGGCTCTACGCCTCGGGGCGCCGCCGGCTGCTCCATGATTCCTTCCCCGAGGAGCAGCGCGGGATCACCACCGTGCTCTTCGTGGTGGGATCGATGGTGTACCTCGTCGGCATCGCCATCGCCCTCATCAACGCCTATGCGTGTCTCGCCTTCCACGCCGCCCTCGCCGCGTACTACGCGGTCGACCCCATCTCCCGCGGCCTCCGCCGCGAGCGGCGCTGAGCCCGCCCGCTCAGAGCCCGAGCAGGCGGGCGGCGTTGCCGCCGAGGATCGCCTCGGTCGCGGTCTCGCCGAGCCCCAGCCCGCGCAGGGTGTCGAGGTAGCGGGGCGCGCGCAGCAGCGGGTGGTCGGTGCCGAAGAGCAGCCGGTCGGCGCCCACCGCGTCGACCACCGCCCGGTACACCGAGGGCTGGTAGAGAAGGGGCACCGCGGCGGTGTCGAAGTACAGGCCGGTGCGGCAGAGCTCGCGCACCTCGGGCATGTGCGCGTAGAGCGGCAGCCCGCCCCCCAGGTGGGCGCAGATCAGGGTCAGGTCGGGATGGCGCAGCGCCAGGGCGGCGACGCGGTCGGGGGTGGCGGTGCCCTTGCCCGGGTAGTCGTGGCCGACCGGCTCGCTGCAGTGCAGCGTCCAGGGCAGGGCCGCCGCGACCGAGGCCCGCGCCACCGGGCCGAGCGCGACCTCGTCCTCCAGGGCCCACCCCTGGGCGTCGGCGTTGAGCTCGCCGAGGCCGCGGAGGCCGAGCCGGGCGCAGCGCTCGACCTCGGCGGCGGCGCCGGGGTCGGCGGGCTGGACGCAGCCGAAGCCCACCAGGCGGGCGGGGTGGCGGCGCACCGCGGCGGCGAGGTAGTCGTTGGCCTCGGCGCAGAGGCCCGGGTCCGCGAAGGGCCAGGTGAAGCACACCGCCCGGTCGACGCCGGCGGAATCCATGGACTCGACCAGGTCCTCGGCCGAGGCGACCGCCGCCCCCGGCCGGGCGTGGCAGGCGCCGAACCAGGGCTCGCGCGCACCGATCTCGGCGAGCTCGCGCCGCACCCGGTCGGGAAGGATGTGGACGTGGGCGTCGACGATCATCCCAGCCATCTCCCGGTCGCATACAGCCCCGCCCCGTAGGCGAACAGGCCGGCGCTCGCGCCCACCGCCGCGGCACGCCAGGACGGCCGCCGGCCGAGCAGGTCCCAGACGGCGACGAGCGCGGGGAACATGGCGATCTCGTAGCGCGGCACCGAGATCCAGTAGGAGACGCACACCGAGAGCAGCCAGACCCCGGTGCAGTAGATGACCAGGGAGAGCGGGAGGCGGTGCCGGATCCAGAGCGCGGCGCACACCGCCGCGCCGCCGATCCCGAAGACCAGCTCGAGGGCGAAGACGTAGGTCGACCCCGCCGGCAGCGGGCTGAGAACGGCCGACTCCCAGGTGGCCCACGCGCCCGCCCAGGGCCAGTCGAGGTGGCGGAAGTCGAAGGACACCGAACCCTCGGCGTGGAGCCAGGCGAGCCCGTCGCCCGTGTGCACCCGCAGATAGGCCGCGAAGAGCAGCAGCGGGACCGGCACCAGCAGCAGCCAGGCGAGCTGCAGCGTGGGCCGGCCGCGGTGGCGCACCAGCTGCTCGACCAGCAGCGCCGGGATCAGCGCCAGCCCGGTCACGCGGGTGGCGCAGGCCAGCGCCGCCACCAGGCAGGCGGGGCCGAAGCGGCCGCGCCGGGCGAGCAGCAGAGACCCGGCGGCGGCAGCGAGGAAGGCGCTCTCGGTATAGACCAGGCCGAGGAAGGCGGCGTACGGCCAGAACGCCAGCGCCCAGGCCGCGAAGCGCGCCGCGCCCAGGTCGCGCTCGCCGAGCACCAGCCCTGCGACCAGGCGCAGCGCGACGAGCTCGAGCACGGTGCTCACCAGCAGGCCGGCGAGCACCGCGTCGCCGGCGACCACCATCACCGCGCGCACCAGCATCGGGTAGCCGGGGAAGAAGGCGACCAGGTGGCCCCCCTGGCCGAGACCGAGGTCGAGGTGCGAGGGATAGCCGTGCTCGGCGATGGCCACGTACGACTGGCTGTCCCACTGGTCGAAGGCGGAGCGCAGCTCGGCCCCGGTGGGGAAGCCGGGAGCCGTGCTCCGCTGCCAGGTCGCCAGCACCGGCACCAGCAGGCTCACCGCCCTGGCGGCGAGGAAGGGCGGGAGCACCAGCCGCCAGAGCGAGCCGGCGGCGGTCACCGCCGGCGGCGCAGGGCGCCCTCCGCCTGCTCGTTCCCACTGCCGTTGGCGTCGCGGTCGGCGCGGAGCCCCAGCAGCTCCACGAAGGCGCGGGCCACCACCGCGGGACGGGCGCCGGTGGCCTCGCCGGTGGTGCGCGGATGGTGGGGGACGGCGACCTCGACGGTGCGGCAGCCGCGGTCGCGGGCCCGCAGCGCGAGCTCGGTGGAGATCATCGCGCCCTGCGACTGGAGGCCCACGCCCAGCTCGCGCGCGAAGAGCTTGAAGGCGCAGTTCACGTCGCGCAGGGTGGGCCCGTTCAGCAGCCGCACCAGGGTGAAGAAGGCGGCGTGGCTGGCCCGGCGGGCCCAGGGGTCCTGGCGCTGCGCCCGGTAGCCGGCGACCATCGAGCCCGGCTCCCAGCATGGCAGCAGCAGCGCCAGGTCCGCGGGGTCGAACTGGCCGTCGCTGTCGAGCAGCCACACCGCCTCGCCCCGCGCGGCGTCGAAGCCGGTGCGCAGCGCCGCCCCGTAGCCGAGGTTGGACGTGTGCCTGAGCAGCCGCGTCGCCGGCAGCTCGGTGGCGAGGCCGAGCACCCGCTCGGCGGTGCCATCGTTGCTGCCATCATCGACCACAATGACCTCGTGGCGGGCGACGCCGCTGGCGCCGAGCGCGGCGTGGGTGCGCTGCACCACGTCGGCGATCACCGCCACCTCGTTGTAGGCGGGGAGCACGGCGCTGATCGACACGGGCAGGCGGCTCATGAGCGCCGGACATCGTAGACGGTGATGAGGGTGTCCCTGGAGGGACCTCGCCTGAGGCAGCCTCCCCCCCGGACTCAGGCACCGAGACCGTTCGGGCCCCGGCGGGGAGCCGGCAGGCCGGCCGCCGCCCGGGAATCGCGCGAGCAGGACAGGACCTCTCCGACCGCCCACTCCCTGCCGGCGCGGAGGTCCCCGCGGAGATCGGGATCATGCTGAGCCGCCGCCGCGGGGGCGGCGCCTGCGGTGCGGAACGACCGCCGCACCCGCTGCAGCCCGCGCAGGTCCGCCAGCACCGTGGCCAGGATGTCGACCCGCGAGTCGGTGTCCTCGACCCACTCGACGGGGACCTCCACGATCCTCGCCCCGGTTCGCTCGGCGAGCACCAGCAGCTCGGTGTCGAAGAACCAGCCGTGATCCACGACGCGTGGCAGCAACCGGTGCGCGAGGCCCGCGCTGATCGCCTTGAAGCCGCACTGCGCGTCGGTGATCGCGGTACCGACGAGGCCGCGCACGGTGAGGTTGTATCCGCGGGAGAGGAGCTCGCGCCGGAGCTGCCGGCGCACCCGCGCCCCCCGCATCAGGCGGCTGCCGATCGCCATGTCGGCGCGGCCCTCGACGATCGGCGACACCAGGTTCGGGAAGGCCGCGAGGTCGGTGGAGAGATCGACGTCCATGTAGCTCAGCACGTCGGCGTCGCTGTCCAGCCACGCCGTGCGCAGGGCGCGGCCGCGGCCCTTCTCCTCGAGGCGCACCACCCGCAGCCCCGGGAGGCGAGTGGCCAGCTGCCGCGCGCACGCCAGGGTGCCGTCGGTGCTGGCGTTGTCCGCGATCACCACCGTGCACGGCTGGGGCACGTGAGCCGCGAGGAACGCGTGGAGGGTGCGAACGCTGGCCTCGAGGACGTGGGCCTCGTTGTACACGGGAACGACGACGTCGATCCGCTGCGTCATCGCGCCGTCGCCGGGGGCGCGCAGTCGTAGAGCTGCTGGCCCTGCCCCAGCCGTCCGCTCCGCGCCGTGGCGGCCGACCAGAGGCCGGGAGCGACGGGCACGCAGTCCTTCCTCACCCAGGCGACCAGGTCGTCGTTGACGCCGCCGCCGCCACCGAGGACACCACCGAGGCCGAACTGCCCGCGCCCCGCGACCGCCGGTGGGGGCAGGAGGAAGAAGCGCACCGCACCGCCCGCCACCATGCCGGCGAGCTGCGCGGGGTCGACGATGCGGTCGCCGCCCATGAAACCGCCCAGGGCGAGCGCGGGCCGGTCGCTGGCGAGCGTGTAGGGCGCGACGCTCATGGCGGCGAGGCCGCCGACCAGGTAGCCCGACGAGCCCTGGTGGGCCTCGAGGTAGCGCAGCAGCGACGGGTCCGCCTGCCCGAAGGGCGCCGCCTGCCGCCCGCGCGGCAGCGGGCGCCGGAACGGCGTCGGGGTGGCCGGCGGCGGACCGGCGGTGGGCAGGACGGCCGTGCTCGCCTGTCCGACGGTGACGACCGTCCAGGTCGCCGGCGCCGCCAGCAGGGAGGTGACGCCGGCGAGCACCGCCAGCGCCGCCAGGGGCCGGCGCCCGGCAGCCCGCCACCGCGACGCGGCGAGGAGCGCCACCGCCGCGGCGGCGCTGCCGAGCACCAGCGGTGTCAGCCACCGCGCCCAGCCGGGGAAGCTGGAGAGCACCCAGGCGGCCTCGGCCGCGGTCGCGATCACCGCCACCGGCAGCAGCCAACCCCAGCGCGTCCGGCGCCGGACCTCCCCCCACATCACCGCCAGGCCGATCCCGGCGAGCGCCGCGACCGCCGGTGCGAGCATCGTGAGGTAGTAGGCGTGGACGGTGCCGGCCACGCTGAAGAACGCCCCCTCGCCGAGCAGCCAGGCGCCCCAGAGGACCAGCGACCGCCGCCGCCGGTCGAACGGCCCCCGCCAGCGCTGCCGCACCGCCGCGGCGACCAGGCCGACGATGGCGAGGGGGAGCAGCCAGCCGATCTGGCTCCCCAGCGGCTGCCTGAGCAGGCGAAGCGGGCCCGCCCCGCCGGCCTCCCCGATCCCGGACCCGCCGGCCCCCGCGCCGCGGGGCGGTGCCGTCCCTCGCGCACTCACGGCCGGAGGCGCCGCCGCCGCACCCCGGCTCGCGGCCGCCTCGGCTCCGGGACGCCGGAACCAGCCCCCGGTGACCCGGCCCCAGCCGTTGTAGCCGAGCGCGAGGTTCACCTCGGAGTCGCCGGTGCTCGAGCCGACGTAGGGACGCTGCGTGGCGGGGGTGAGGTCGACCGCCGCCGCCCATGACAGCGACACCGCGAGCAGCACCACGGTGGCGGCGGCGAGGTGCAGTGCCCGCCGCCGCCACGGGACCGGCGCGGAGAGAAGATGGACGAGGCCGAAGGCGGGCACCACCAGGTAGGCCTCGAGCATCTTGACGTTGAAGCCGAGGCCGACGAGCACCGCGCAGAGCAGCAGCCAGCGCAGCCGCCCGCTCTCCGCCGCCCGGGTGACGGCGACGGCGCCGAGCAGCAGCACCATCGCCAGCACGCCGTCGACGATGTTGCTCCGCCCCGCGACCACGCTGATCGGGCTGATGGCGAGCAGCAGCGCGGCGATCAGCCCGGCGGCGCGTCCCCAGGCCCGGCCGACGAGGTGGTACAGCAGCGCGACCGAGACCACCCCGCAGACCGCCTCGGGCAAAAGCAGGCTGATGCCGTGGAACCCGAACAGCCTGGCGCTGGCCGCCTGCAGCCAGAACCCCAGCGGCGGCTTGTCGATGCTGACGAAGCCGCCGGCGTCGAAGGATACGTAGAAGAAGTTGTGCCAGCTGGTCAGCATGCTCTGGACAGCGGCGGCGTAATACGCGTTCCCGTACCCCAGGGTCCACAGGCCGATCCCGTTGAGCAGGGCGCTGAGCGCCAGCACCGCACCGAGCCCCAGCCGCCACGGCAGCAGCCGCGCCACCGAGGTCCCGGCAGCGCCCCGGGCCCGCATCGCCGCCCTCGCCACCGTCAACTGCATGGTCATGAGCACGCCCTCGCCGCGATCCGCGGCCTATCGCTTCCTTGCGGGGCAGAATCCACGACCGCGCACAAGAGCGGGGTGAGAGGACCGCAAGAGCTGGGTAAGAGGTCGGAGCCACGCCGGCCGGCGAACGCCGTTCCCCGAGCTCGCGGAGGAAGGGCGCGCGCCACAGCCCGACACCGTGATCAGCGCATGGCGGCGCGGCGGTGCAACTCCTTCCGCCGGCGGCGCCTCTCCCGCTTCTCCTCACGTCTCTGGCGTCTCTCTTCGGCGGCGATCATCTTCAGCAGCTGCGTCTTCGCGGTGCGCATCGACCTTCACTCCTCCGACGAACAACAACGTGGAGCGGCCACCTCCACGATGGTCAGCGCCCGGATGCCACCCGGCGTCTGCACCGTGACCTCGTCCCCTCGCCTGCCGCCGAGCAGCGCCCGCCCCACGGGCGACCCCGTGGAGATGCGCCCCAGCGCGGGGTCGGCCTCGCCCTTCCTCACGAGGGTGGACTCCTCCTCCTCGCCGTCGGCATCGCGCACGCGAACTCGGGAGCCCGGCCGGACCTCGCCTCGCCACTCGTCGCTCAGGAACTCGTGGTGCATACCCTCGCCCGCCGCCTCTGCCGGACCCCCGCCTTGTTCTCCGGCTCCCGCAACGCGCGGATGAGTGAAGTCAACGCAGACACCTCCACTACCTTCGTGCGCCCTCGCGGGTGCGGACAGGGCAACGATAGAGACGGCTCGAACACAAATCGTGCAGTCCTGAGCAGCTGCGGAACACCGCGGCTTTACGCGTGCGGGTTCACATGAGCAAATCTGCAGATCTCATGCAGCCACCTGGCGCGTCGGCATCCCTGAAGGTCAGCCGGCGCCGACACGCTGGGCGTGGAGTCACCATCGTCTGGCCGTCCTATGAAGGTCCGAGCACGGCGGGGCCTGTTCGCCGCGGCGACCGGCTCTGCCTCATGATTCTCCATGCTGCATGAAGTTGTGATGTCGATACTTCATGTACTCTATACCCCCGCCTCGGGCCCTGATACCCTCGCTCGCATGAGCCGGCTCTCCGAGCTCCGTAGGGAGCGGGGCCTCACCCAGGAGGAGGTCGCCCGCAGGGTGCGCGTCTCGACGCGCGCCGTGGCCGCTTGGGAGAGCGGTGCTTCCACCCCGCGGCAGCGCAATGCCCGCGCCCTTGCCAAGGCTCTCGGCGTCACCCTCGACGCACTGCAGCCGACTGACCTCGGCGGCGCGTCATGACCCTGGAGTTCCCCATCGGCGAGCGCATCAGGGCATGTCGGCGGCAGCGGCACATGAAGCAGGCGGTCCTCGCCGGGCTGGTCGGTCGCTCGGAGCGATGGCTGATCGACATCGAGGGGGGCGACGCCGACCTCCGCGTGTCCGACCTGATCCAGCTCGCCCGTGCGCTCGAGATCCATCCAGCCGACCTGCTCACCGGTGACTGCGCTCCACCGCCCGCGGAGAGCACGGCGATGGTCCGCCGCACCCGCGCCAAGGCGGCCAAGATCGAGGGGCTGGGCACCCAGTGGGGGACCATGGTGGGCGACATCTGGTTCCCCTGGGTGGTGGCGAGCTACGGGCCGTACCGCCAGGACCACATCGAGTCCTACTTCCATCCGGAGCAGCCGACCTACCCTCCGGAGGTGGAGGAGGGCTTCCAGGTCCTGCAGCAGGACATCACGCGGCGTGCGGCCGCAGGCGAGGAGGTCCCCTACGACTCGGACGACTTCAAGCTCGTCCGCTTCCATGTCTCGTCTCGGACGCGGCGCCTGGAGGAGCCGAAGCTCGTCCTCCACTTCGCGCCGACGACCTACTACCGGATGCTCGCGACCGACCAGCGGCTGGACGTTCCGATGACCTATGGCGGTCGCACGTTCACCCTTCGCGAGCGGTTCGCGAGCGGCGTCGACCTCCGGGTCGCCCCGGTCGCCGAGTTGGCCACCCATTGGGGTGTGGGGCTCGCGGTCGTCACCGCCGACCACTTCCTGCTGGTCTCCGAGCGCGGCAACACCGCTGTCGACCCGCACATCTTCTTCCCGTCCGTTGCGGAGGGAGCCACCCGAGCGAAGGACAGCCGAGAGAACGGCGCCCCCGATCACTTCAACACGGCCCGCCGGGGCCTCGAGGAGGAGTTGGGCATCCTGCTCACCCAGGAGGAGCTCACCTGGCTGAGCTTCGGCGCCAATACCTATCTGTGTGAGTACGCACTGATTGGAAGGGTGGACACCGCGTTCACGGTCGAGGAGATCGAACGCCGGCGGGCACTCGGGGCCGCCAAGGACAGCTGGGAGACCAGGCGCCTCCATGCGGTCGAGTTCACCCCCCAGGCGGTGGCAGCCTTCTGCTCGCAGCAGGGCCGGCGCTTCTCCGCCTTCGCGCTGATCGCCTTCGTCCACGCGCTCATGCACGAGTACGGCATCAGCAAGACCGAGGCCGCTTTCTCCGGAGCCAAGGTGGCCGTGACACAACAGCTGCCGGCCTGGGTTCACGCGACGGATCGGGTGCCCCTATGACCCAGGAAGCGACCACCCCGCAGTGAGCGCGTCTCCAGGATCAGGACGGCGTCCTGCGCCTATCGTCATCGATAGTCGTCGCATCCTCGCGGTCTGCTTGGTCCTCGGCGCCGGAGTCCCACCCCCCGACACCGACGGCTCACCACGCTGGGGCGTGGCTCGCAATGGTTGCGCTCGACGGCTTGGTCGTGCCCGAGTCT
>JAQBPH010000604.1:0-3071 GCA_028287625.1 Chloroflexota bacterium
CTCGCGGCTCGCTCGACCGCTGTCCCGCGGCGCGCCCGCTGGCGGCGCTGCCGGTGCTGGCGCGGCCGCCGCTCCGCCCCGACGACCTGCTGGTGGCGCCCGACGGAGGCCTCTGGGTCAGCGATCCCGACGGCGGCCACCTCGCCCTGATCGACGCCGGCGGCCACACGGTGACCCGCATCGACGACCCCCGCGGCCCCGAGGGCATGGTGCTGCTCGGCGACGGCCGCATGGTGCTCTCCGAGCAGAGGACCAACCGGCTGGTGACGCTGCGCCCGCCCGACCCCACGGTCACCGAGCTGGTGGCGCTGCCGCCGGCGGGCGGGCGCCTCGGCATCGACAACATTGCCCTCGATGCCGCCCGGCGGCGGGTGCTCGTCCCCGACAGCGCCGCCGGGGCGCTGCGGGCCCTGCCCGTCGACGGCGGGCCGATGGTCACCCTGGCCACCGGCCTCGGCCGGGTGGTGGGCGCCGTCGCGGCCCCCGACGGCTCCGTCTACGTCGCCGCCGAGGCCTCCCCCGGGCTGCTCCGCGTCGACCCCGCCGGCAGGGTGACCGCGGTGGGCCGGCTCGGCGACCTCGACGACGTGGTGCTCACCGGCGGCCTGCTCTACGTGACCGCCCTCGGCGGCCACTCGGTGCTCGCCGTCGACCCCGCCGGCGGCGGTGACCGGACCCTCGCCACCGGGCTCGGCGAGCCCCAGGGCCTGGCCGTGCTCCCCGACGGCAGGCTGGCCGCCGCCGACTCGCCGTCCGGGGTGATCGTCGCCATCGGCGGCTGCTGAGCGTCATGACCGGCCTGCCCCACGGGCTGCTGGACCGCGAGGCCTGCGCCGCCCTCGACGCCGCCGACCCGCTGGCGCCGCTGCGCGGGCGCTTCCTTCTCGAGGACGGCCTGATCTACCTCGACGGCAACAGCCTGGGGGCGCTGCCCGCGGCCACCCCGCCGCGGCTCGCCGCGGTGGTCACCGAGGAGTGGGGGAGGGGCCTCATCCGCAGCTGGACCGCGGCGGGGTGGATCGACGCGCCCCGGCGGCTGGGCGACAGGGTGGCGCCGCTGGTGGGCGCCCGGCCCGGCGAGGTGGTGGTCGCCGACAGCACCTCGGTGAACCTCTTCAAGCTGCTCGGCGCCGCGGTGCAGGCGCGGCCGGGGCGCCGGGTCATCCTCAGCCACGAGGGCAACTTCCCCGCCGACCTCTACGTCGCCCAGGGGCTCTGCGAGCTGCTCGAGGGGCGGAGCGAGCTCCGCACCGTGCCCTCCGCGGCCCTGGAGGCGGCGCTCGACGAGCAGGTCGCGGTGCTGATGGTCACCCACGTCGACTACGCCACCGGGGCGGTGGCCGACATGGCCGGGCTCTGCGCCGCCGCCCGCCGCCACGGCGCCCTCGGTCTCTGGGACCTCTCCCACAGCACCGCGGCCCTGCCCGTCGACCTCGGCGGCTGCGGTGCCGACCTCGCCGTGGGCTGCGGCTACAAGTACCTCAACGGCGGCCCCGGCGCCCCCGCCTTCCTCTACGTGGCCGAGCGGCTCCAGGGCACGCTGCGCTCGCCGCTGCGGGGCTGGATGGGGCATGCCGAGCCCTTCGCCTTCGAGCCCGGTCACCGCCAGGCGCCCGGGGTGCAGGGCTTCCTCTGCGGCACCCCGCCGATCCTCGCGATGGCGGCCCTGGAGGCGGCGCTCGACCTCTGGGCGGAGGTCGACCTGGACGCGGTGCGCGCCAAGTCGATGCGCCTCGGCGACCTGCTGGTACGGCTGGTCGACGAGCGCTGCGCCGGCCTCGGGCTGGAGCTGGCGTCGCCCCGCGAGGCGGCGCGGCGGGGCTCGCAGGTGGCGCTCCGCCACGCCGACGGCTACCGGGTGGTGCGGGCGCTCGCCGACCGCGGCGTCATCGGCGACTTCCGGGCCCCCGACATCGTGCGGCTCGGCCTCGCCCCGCTCTACCTGCGCCACGTCGACGTCTGGGACGCGGTCGAGGCGCTCCGCGAGGTGCTCGCCACCGGCGCCCACGAGCGTCCCGAGTACGCGGTGCGCGCGGCGGTCACCTGACGCTCAGCACCCGGTGGCCGCGGCGAGCGCCCGGCACGCCTGCGCCATGCGGGCCGCCGAGAGCTGCGTGACCCTGCGACGGAGCGCGTCCCGCGGGAGGGTGTGCAGGGTGTCGAGGTTCACCACGCAGTCGGTCGGCACCCCGTCCCGGCCGGCGGAGAGGTCGACCTCCGACACCAGTCCCCGCCGCGTGCGGGTGAGCGCGGCGACGACCACGGCGCCGATCCGGTCCGCGACCGGATCCCGCGTCAGCACCAGCACCGGGCGGTCGCCGCCCGGGGTGGCGGCGAACCACACCTCACCTCTCCGCATCGGCCCAGTCCGACCAGTCCTCCGCCGGACCCCAGTCGGCGATCTCCAGGAAGGAGCGCTCCCCCTCGTCGAGGGGATGAGCCGCCCAGGTGCTCGCGTCCTCCTCGCTGGCCAGGCGCTGGAGATGCCGCCGGAGCGCCTCACGGAGCAGCTCCGAGCGGTCGACTCCCAGCCGGTCGGCCCAACTCTGCGCACGCCGCGCCTCGGCCTCGTCGACCCGGAAGCTGAGCATCGTCATACGAGCAGGCTAGCATGTATGACAGGTGGGAGGAGGTCCCCGCCGCATCATCCGGATGTGTACCCGGAGCCCTATGCCCGCCTCGCCCGCGACTGCGGGATCGAGGCGCGGCGCCATCACTACGGCCCCGGTCGCGACCGCTGGGCGGACCTCCGGCTGCCGCCGGGCCCGGGGCCGCACCCGGTCGCGGTGCTCGTCCACGGCGGCTTCTGGCGGATGCCCTGGGGGGCCGACCTGATGCACGCCCTCGCCGGCGATCTCCACGGCCGCGGCTGGGCCACCTGGAACGTGGAGTACCGCCGTCTCGGCTCCCCCGGGGGCGGCTGGCCCGGGACCATGGAGGACTGCGCCGCCGCGGCCGACGCCCTCGGCGCCGTGGACGGGGTCGACCACCGCCGGGTGGTCGCGGTCGGCCACTCCGCCGGCGGCCAGCTCGCCCTCGGGCTCGCGGCCCACCCCGGCATCGGAGCGGTG
>JAQBPH010000624.1:0-3409 GCA_028287625.1 Chloroflexota bacterium
GTTTCGCCTCGGGCTTCCTCCCGACCCCGCCTCGCGACGACGCCGTTGCCTCCGGCTCAGGGTTGGCATCACCTCCTCCCCTGGAGGACTTCCACCTCCAGGCACTCGCCCATGCCGCGCGCACACCGAGCGGGGGGGACGCAGTCCCCCCCGAGTCAAAACCGGCGGCAGAGCGGCCCCACGCGAATCTCTACCGGCGGCAGAACTGCCGGGCATCTCGACGGGCCCGCAGAACGCCCGAGCATCTCCACCGGCCGCAGAACACCCGCGCATCTCCACCGACCGCAGAACACACCCGCGCATCTCCACCGGCCGCAGAACACACCCGCGCATCTCCACCGACCGCAGTGCGACCGGTCGGCGGGCCGCAGACCCCCGGCGACCGCCGTCGCCCCCGTCAGCGACAGTGGCGAGCCGGGAGCGGGGCCCCGCGGCCGCAGGACCGATCGCCGGGGCGAACCCCGACCATCAGCCCGAGCTCGGCCGCAGGGCGAAGTCCCCCCCACCCGAGACGTCCTTCCGTTGTCCTCCCGGCTCGCACGTCATTGCATACGAACGGCAGGTCAGGATCCTTGCGGACGGCTCAGTGACACCCGCAGGAGCTGCCGCAGCCGCCCCCGCTCGGCCGCGGGGCGGGCCCGGGGACGGTCGCCGCGGCCCCGGCGTGCAGCGCCACCTGGCTGATCAGCGGCATCGTGCTGCGGCCCTCGCAGCGCGGGCACACCGCGGCCAGCTGGCGGTCGGCCATCGGACGCAGCAGCTCGAAGGTCGAGGAGCAGGACTGGCAGCGGTACTCGTAGAGCGGCACGGGGCGATCCTCGGTTGGAACGGTGGGCCGGTTCAGTGTAGTGCCCCTGGGTGGCGGCGGCGGCGGCGCACCAACCCCTATGCTCCCCGTCTGCCTGCGGACCGCCGCGGCGGCGCCGCCCCCGTCCACCTGGGAACACCCCTCATGAAGACCATCGAGATCAACGGCGTCACCGAGCAGATCATCGAGCGCAGCGACTATCCCGTCGAGCGCCAGCGCGCCATCCTCGGCGACGAGGTCACCGCGGTGCTCGGATACGGACCGCAGGGACGGGGGCAGAGCCTGAACCTCCGCGACCAGGGCTTCAGCGTCCTGATCGGGGTGCGTCCCGGCCGGAGCATGGATCGCGCCCTCGAGGACGGCTGGGAGGAGGGGGAGAACCTGCTCAGCATCGAGGACGCCGCCGAGCAGGGCACCATCGTCCAGTACCTGCTCAGCGACGCGGCCCAGATCGCCATGTGGCCGGAGGTCAGCAGGCGGCTGAACCCGGGCGACTGCCTCTACTTCTCCCACGGCTTCGGCATCGTCTTCCACGAGGACACCGGCATCGTGCCCGCGGAGACCGTCGACGTCGTGATGGTGGCCCCCAAGGGGAGCGGCCTGACGGTGCGCAACCACTTCCTCGAGGGGCGGGGCATCAACGCCTCCTTCGCGGTGTGGCGCGACGCCACGGGGCGGGCCCGCGAGCGCGCCCTCGCCACCGCCTTCGGCATCGGCAGCGGCCACGCCTTCGAGACGACCTTCGAGCACGAGGTGTACAGCGACCTCACCGGCGAGCGCTCGGTGCTGATGGGCCTCATCCAGGGCGCCTTCAAGGCCCAGTACGACGTGCTGCGCTCCCACGGCCACTCCCCCAGCGAGGCCTACAACGAGACCGTGGAGGAGGCGCTCCAGAGCCTCTACCCGCTGATCGGCGAGAAGGGCATGGACTGGATGTACGCCAACTGCTCGACCACCGCGCAGCGCGGCGCGCTCGACTGGGCGCCGCGCTTCGAGGCGGCGGTGAAGCCGCTCATCGAGGAGTGCTACCAGAGCGTGGTGCGCGGCGACGAGGCGCGGATCGTCATCGGCGCCAACAGCGACGAGGGCTACCGCGACCGGCTGAACGCGGAGCTGGGCACCATGGCGTCCCAGGAGCTCTGGGAGGCGGGACGGGTGCTCCGCGAGTTCCGGCCCGAGCGGCAGGCCACGGCGGGCGACGGCGGCAGCTGACGCCGGCGGGATCCCGGTCTCCTGCGACCGGGCTTGACGGGCGAACGGATGTTCGTTACCATCGGTGCATGCCACTGCCACCGATCGAGATGGACCTCCCCTTCGACTCCGGCCCCGCCCCGGTGGACGACGAGGTGCGCGCCCGCCGGCGCGACCACCTGACGGAGCTGCCGGGGATCGACAAGGCCACCGCCGCCCGCCTGGTCGGTGCCTTTCCCACCCTCGGATCGGTCTACGCCGCCTCCGAGGAGCGCCTGCGCGAGGTGGTCGGAAGCGTGGCGGCGGCGCGCATCCGCTGGTTCCTCGACGCTCCCCTGGGCCTCCCCAGCGCCCGGACGCGGGGTCCGCGCTGGCGCTCGGCGGCCTGACCGGCACCTCGACCCTCACGAAAAAGGGGTACGGCGCCGCTATGATCGCGCCACAGGGGGGCCGCACTTTTTCCGCCGATCGCAAGGCGCGTCAGCCCTTGGTCGGAGGTATGGAGGTCGAAGTCATGCTCAGGGGCCGCAGGTCGGCGAGCGCTCTCGCCGGCGACGCGCGGGAGCGCGGGTCCGACATCGCCGAGGGTCTCGGCTCGGCTGCTGGCGAGATGGGCAGCAAGGCCGCTGAGACCATGGGTGACCTGGCCGAGAAGGCCGCCGATCTGGCCCGCGAGGCCCAGAAGGCGGCCAGCCCGGTGATCCGCGGCGCCATGGCGAGCGCGGCCGGACGGGCTCGCGAGGCGCAGAAGACGGCGACCCCGGTGGTGCGCAGCGCCGCCGCCACCGCCGCCGAGCATCTCAGTGACGCCGCCGAGCACGCCGCAGAGGTGCTCGCCGAGACCGCCGGACGCCTGGCTCAGCCCGCCGACGAGCTGCAGCTCAGCGCCCGCGAGCGGCTCGCCGACGCCAGCGAGCAGCTGGCGAGGAGCATCCGGCCGCGCCGCCGCCGCAAGCTTCGCGCCGTGCTCATCGGCACCGCCGTCGTGGGCGTCGTCGCCGGCGTGGTCATCTCTCCGCTCGGCGCCCGCCTGCGGAGCATGTGCGGCCTCGGCGAGGCGGCCTCCGAGCCGGCTCCGACGGCGCCGGGCATCGTCCTGCCGGGTGATCCCGGGGCCACCACCCCGGAGGCCGACGCCGAGGCGGTCCCGGGCAGCGAGCCCGGCGCCAACGGCGACCGCGTGCTGAGCGGCGGCCGGACCGCCCGGACCGCGCAGACCGAGTAGCCGACCGGCGGCGCGTGGGTGGCGGGTGTCCCGGCTAGAGGACGCCCGCCATCCGCAACGCGTTCATCAGCGGCGCGTGCACGCTGATGATGGCGAGCACCCCGAGGATCAGCCGCCGGCGCCGCGCGCCGACCAGGGTGAGCGCGGCGGTCAGCACGGCGATGGCCAGCAGCAGCTTGGCCGCG
>JAQBPH010000018.1:0-3153 GCA_028287625.1 Chloroflexota bacterium
CGGCGGCAGAACTGCCGCGCCTCTCGACCGGCGGCAGAACTCCCGGGCATCTCCACCGCCGGCAGAACCGCCGGGCATCCCCACCCGCGGCAGAACTGCCGCGCATCTCCGTCGGCGCCGCATCAGCGGCCGGGTCTGGTGCCTCGCGGGGTGGGAGGGGCGGGCGGCGGCGTGACCGTGGCGGGCAGGCCCTTCCGCGTGAAGCCCCAGTCCAGGAGCTGGCGCATGTCGCTGTAGAGGTGGGGGGCGCCGAGGAGCACCGCGACCAGGCGGTGGTTCTTGCGCACCGCCTCGGCGACCAGGCAGGCGCCGGCGTTGCCGGTGTAGCCGGGCTTGTCCCCGACCGTGGGCGGGTAGATCGAGAGCAGGCGGTTGAGGTTGTGCAGCTGGAAGCCCGGGTGCCCGTTGCCCGCCGGCAGCTGCATGTCGATTGTGGACACGAGCTGCTGGAACTGGGGGAACATCTCGCCGGTCACGGTGGCCACCGCGGCGAGGTCGTAGGCGGAGGACAGCTGCGCGGGATCGTCCAGCCCCACCGGGGTCGTGAAGTGGGAGTCGTGCAGCCCCAGCGCGGCCATCTGCGCGTTCATCGCGGCCACGAAGCTGTCCATGCCCACGGTGTCGACCGCCATCGCGGTGGCGGCGTCGTTGCCGCTGATCAGCAGCATGCCGGCGAGCAGGTCGGCCACGGTGTAGGTCTCTCCGGCGTGGATGCCCATCACCGTCTCGTCGCCGGCCTGGTGGAGGGCGTCGGGGGTGATCGTCACCTGCCGGTCGGGGGCGAAGTTCTCCAGCGCCACCAGGGTGCTCACCAGCTTGGTGGTGCTGGCGGGGGCGTGGGCGGCGTGGGGATTGCGCTCCCACAGGATGGTGCGGGTGTCGAGGTCGACGAGGATGCCGGTGTCGGCGGTCACCGGCGGGGCGCCGGTCTGCGAGGCCGAGCCGTCGGCGAACTCGACGCGGCGCTGCAGGGTGCGCATCGGCACCGGCGCGCTGCGGCGGTCGGCGCGGATCGTCGAGGCCGCCGACGCCGACTGCGGGTGCGTCAGCACCTCGTCGTGCGGCTGGTTCTCGACCACCACGATCACCAGCACGGCGGCGCCCGCCGCCAGCGCGGCGGGTCGCGACCGGAGCATGGCGGCGAGACGGGTGTGGGGGAAACGCATGCTCGATCGGTCGCCATGGTAGCGGCGGGAGTGAGGATTGGCCAGCACCGGTGTCGGGTATCAACCACACTGTCGCATCAGCCCACCGAAGGAATCGATCGCGCCGTGAGACTCGACCGCTTCACCGAGCGCTCCCAAGAGGCGCTCCAGGCCGCCCAGCAGGCGGCCCAGTCGCTGCAGCATCCCTCCGTCGACCCCGAGCACCTGCTGCTCGCCCTGCTCGAGCAGCCCGAGGGGCTGGTGCCCGGCGTGCTGCGCCGGCTCGAGGTCCAGCCCGAGCCGCTCGCCGCGCGGCTGCGCTCCACCCTGGACGTCCGTCCCAAGCAGCTCGGCGCCGCCGAGCCGGGTGTCGGCCCGGCGCTGCGCACCGTGCTCATGGCCGCCTTCGACGAGATGGGCCGGCTCAAGGACGAGTACGTCTCCACCGAGCACCTGCTGCTCGCCCTCGCCGGCCAGGACCAGGGCGAGGCGGCGCGGATGCTGAAGGCCGCCGGCGTCACCCGCGAGCGCATCTACGGGACCCTCGAGGCGGTGCGCGGCTCGCAGCGGGTCACCGATCCCAACCCCGAGGCCAAGTACGAGGCGCTCGCCAAGTACGGCCGCGACCTCACCGACGCGGCCCGCGCGGGGAAGCTCGACCCGGTGATCGGCCGCGACGGCGAGATCCGCCGGGTGGTGCAGGTGCTCTCGCGCCGCACCAAGAACAACCCCGTGCTCATCGGCGAGCCCGGCGTCGGCAAGACCGCGATCGCGGAGGGGCTGGCCCAGCGCATCGCCGCCGGCGACGTCCCCGAGGGGCTGAAGGACAAGCGGGTGGTCGCCCTCGACCTCGGCGCCATGGTGGCCGGCAGCAAGTACCGCGGCGAGTTCGAGGACCGTCTCAAGGCGGTGCTCAAGGAGGTCACCGCCAGCGACGGCCAGGAGGTCCTCTTCATCGACGAGCTGCACACCCTGGTGGGCGCCGGCGCCGCCGAGGGCGCGATGGACGCGGGCAACATGCTCAAGCCAGCCCTCGCCCGCGGCGAGCTGCGCTGCATCGGCGCCACCACCCTCGACGAGTACCGCAAGCACATCGAGAAGGACGCCGCGCTGGAGCGCCGCTTCCAGCCGGTGATGGTCGAGCCGCCCTCGGTGGAGGACACGATCAGCATCCTGCGCGGGCTCAAGGAGCGCTACGAGGTGCACCACGGGGTGCGCATCACCGACCCCGCGATCGTCGCGGCCGCGGTGATGAGCAACCGCTACATCACCGACCGCTTCCTCCCCGACAAGGCCATCGACCTGGTCGACGAGGCGGCCTCCCGGCTGCGCATCGAGATCGACTCGCTGCCCACCGAGCTCGACACCGTCGAGCGCGAGATCCGCCAGCTGGAGATCGAGCGCCAGGCGCTGCGCAAGGAGAGCGACGCACCCTCGAGGGATCGGCTCGAGGCGCTCGAGCGCGAGCTGGCCAACCTGCAGGAGGGCGCCACCGCGCTGCGCGAGCGCTGGCAGCAGGAGAAGACCGCCCTGGAGGCGATGCGCGCGATCAAGGAGCAGATCGAGCAGCTCCGCCACGACGCCGAGCGGGCCGAGCTGATGGCCGACTTCGCCCGCGCCGCCGAGCTCCGCTACGGCCGGCTCACCGAGCTGGAGCGCCAGCTCGCCGAGGAGGAGCAGCGGCTGCACCTGCGCCAGGGCGAGCGTCCCCTGCTCAAGGAGGAGGTCGACGAGGAGGACATCGCCGCGGTCGTCGCCACCTGGACCGGCGTCCCCGTGAGCCGGATGCTCGAGGGCGAGATGCACAAGCTGCTGCGCATGGAGCAGGGGCTGCACCAGCGCGTGGTCGGGCAGGACGAGGCCATCACCGCGGTCGCCAACGCGGTGCGCCGTGGCCGCGCGGGGCTCGGCGATCCCAACCGCCCGATCGGCTCGTTCATCTTCCTCGGCCCCACCGGGGTGGGGAAGACCGAGCTCGCCCGCGCCCTCGCCGAGTTCCTCTTCGACG
>JAQBPH010000029.1:0-8774 GCA_028287625.1 Chloroflexota bacterium
CGCCACGGAGGCCGGGGCGGGGACGGGGGCGGGGGCCTTCGGCACCGGCAGCGGCACCGGGACCGGCACCCGCACCGGGGGGACCGGGCGAGGGGTGCGCACCGGCACGGGCGGCCTCGGCACCGGGGGGGCCCCGCCGCCACCCGATCCCTGGATGAACTCCTCGGTGACCAGCCAGACGCCGGAGGAGCCCTGGTAGCTGGCGGCCTGCTCGGAGCCGATCCCCATCTGGTTGTAGCCGGCGTTGAGGATGTTGGCCTTGTGCTCGGGGCTGTTCATGAAGATCGTGTTCAGCGAGGCGGCCGCGGACGCGGGGTCTCCGCCGCCCGACTGATACGCGATGTTCTCTCCCCAGCTCGACCACTGCACCCCGTCGGGGGTGAGCATGATGTCGGCGTACTGGTTGCCACACTCGGGGATCTCGTGCGCGAAGTAGTTGCGCTGGATCATGTCGACGGTGCGGCCGTTGGCGACGCCACCGCTGCAGCCGTACGGGCGCCCGTCGGCGATCGCATTGAGGGCGGCGCTCGCCCGCAGCGCGCCCATGCCGGCGGCGGTGCGCTCCTGGTTGGTGAGCGCGAGCAGGCTGGAGTCGAAGGTGCCGTCGGAGGCGTACACCGGGAGCGGCCCGCCCGCGGCGAGGCCGAGCCCGGCGCTCCCCAGCCCGGTGGCGGCGGCCAGCGAGGCGGCGACGACCCGGTGGTGACGGTGGGCGTCGCCGGCGTCGGCGTCCGGATCGTCGCCCGCGGGCAGTGCGCGCACCCCGCGGGCAGAGCTCTGCAGCTCCGCCCAGCGCCGCGCGCGCCCGGCCGCATCCCGCCCCCGGATGGTCACGACCTGCGGCGGTCGGCGTGCGCGGTGGCCTGCTGTGCGGCGCGACGGTCCGGGAAGAGACGCGCCAGCTCCGGGGGCATCGGGACCCCCATGTCGAACAGCCGGTTGATGATCTGCGGACGGATGCCGGTGGGAACGAACTCACCGATGATGCGCCCGTTCTCGTCGGCGCCGAGCGACTTGAAGACGAAGATGTCCTGCATCGTGATGGTCTCGCCCTCCATGCCGATGACCTCGGTGACGGAGGTGACGCGACGCGAGCCGTCCTTGAGCCGGCTCAGCTGCACGATGAGGTTGATCGCCGACGCGACCTGCTGGCGGATGGCGCGCACCGGCAGGTCCATGCCCGCCATCAGCACCAGCGTCTCGATGCGCGCGAGGCAGTCGCGGGCGTTGTTGGAGTGGACGGTGGTGAGCGAGCCGTCGTGTCCGGTGTTCATCGCCTGGAGCATGTCCAGCGCTTCGCCGCCTCGGCACTCGCCGACGACGATGCGGTCGGGCCGCATGCGCAGGCTGTTCATGACCAGTTCGCGGATGCCGATCTTCCCCTCGCCGTTGATGTCCGGAGGCCGCGCCTCCATGCGGCAGACATGCTCCTGGTTGAGCTGCAGCTCGGCCGCGTCCTCGATGGTGACGATGCGCTCGTCGATGGGGATGAAGCTCGAGCAGACGTTGAGCAGGGTGGTCTTTCCGGTGCCGGTGCCCCCGCTGATGACCATGTTGGCGCGGGCCAGCACGCAGGCGCGGAGGAACGCGGCCGAGGCCTCGGTGAGGGTGCCGAACCGGATCAGGTCGGCGGCCTGGTAGGGCTCCTTGGAGAACTTCCGGATGGTGAGGATGGGACCGTCGACCGCGATCGGCGGCACCACCGCGTTGACGCGCGAGCCGTCGAGCAGGCGCGCGTCGCAGAGCGGCTGGCGGAAGTCGATGCGGCGCCCCACCGCGGAGACGATCAGGTCGATGACCCGGAGGAGGTGGTTCTCGTCGTCGAAGCGCACGTCGGTGAGGAGGATCTTGCCGCCGCGCTCAACGTACACCATGTCGATGCCGTTGACCATGATCTCGGTGAGGCTCTCGTCCTCGATGAGCGGCCGCAGCGGACCCAGGGCCTCGAGGTAGCGCGCCATCTCCTCGGTGGTGCGAGCGTTGGAGGGAGAGGTGGTCACGTTGTGGGTGCGCTCCTGCAGCCGGCCGGTGAGGGCGCCGTGCGGGAGACCGCGGCGCAGAGGGAGCGCCGTGCGGTGAGTCCCGGTTCCCTCGTTGGTGCCGATTCTCAGGCGTCGCGCCGGTTGCAGGCGGCCACCGCGACGGCTTCGATACGACCCGCACCAGCCTGTTGCAGTGCGTATGCGGCCGCGGCAAGGGTGGCCCCGGTGGTGACCACGTCGTCGACCAGCCACACCGTTCCGCCGCCCAGCGGCACGCCCTCCCAGCCGAAGGCGGCACCCAGGTTGCGCTGCCGCGCGTCCACCCCCAGACCCACCTGCGGCGGGGTCTCCCGCACCCGCCGCAGCCCGGTGCGCGGCGGTGGCAGGCGGCAGGCGGCGCAGAGCGCGGCGGCGGCGACCTCGGCCTGGTTGTAGCCGCGAAGCCGGCGCCGGCGGGCGCCGAGCGGCACCGGCACCACCGCCTCGGGCGCGTCGCCGCCGAGCAGCGCCGGGGCCAGTTTTTCGGCGGCGACGGCGGCGAGGACGTGCATCGCGCGCCGGCAGCCCCGGTACTTGGCGGCGTGGACGGCTCCCCGCGCGGGCGTCTCCCACGGCAGCGCGGCCCGGCACGCGCCGTACCCGGCGGGGCGCGGCGGCGGGAGCGGCAGCGCCAGCGCGACCTCGACGCAGACCTCGCAGATGATCTCGGGCGAGCGCGCGTCGCACCCCGCGCAGCGCCGAGGCGCCACCGTGTCGGTGAGGCGGGCGAGAGCGTCGAGCACCGAGGACGTCGTGGTTGTCATGTTGCGACCACGATACTACGGGATCGGGGGACTCTGGGCTCGGGCGATCTGCCGCCGGTGGGGATGCTCGGCCGTTCTGCGGCCGGTGGGGATGCTCGGCCGTTCTGCCGCCGGTGGAGATTTGCGGCCGGCCGCTCTGCCGCCGGTTGAGCATCGTTCTGCCGCCGGTTGTGATACCCGGCAGTTCTGCCGCCGGTCGAGATTCGCGTGGGGCCGCTCTGCCGCCGGTCTTTACCGGGGGGAGGCTCCGCCTCCCCCCGCTCATGCCAAAGACATCGTGCGCTGGCGCGCCCGATGCCGTGGCATACCCCCCACCACGCCGGCACTCGCCGGCGACGCGCGCTTCGCGCGCTTTTCGTGACGGGGCCACCGGTAGAGGGACCACGAGCAACGCTGCGCGTTGCTCATACCCACCCGCCGAGCGGCTTCGCGGGTGGGTGCTTGACGCCCCGCATGGGCATCACGCCTGACCCGAGGGCGCCTTGCTGCGCCACCCCCTCTCCGCGGATCGTGGGGTTTCCCATGAGGAACGCTTCGCGTTGCTCGCGTGGTGCCTCGGCCGGTGGCTGCGCAAATTGCGATCGCGAAGCGAGCGCCGTCGGCGAGTGCCGGCGAGGGGGGGCGGGAGCCGGCATCGGGCGCGCCAGCGCACGATGTCTTGCGACCAGACGGGGGGGACGCAGTCCCCCCCGAGTCAAACCGGCGGCAGAGCGGGCGTCCGCGAATCTCGACCGGCGGCAGAACTGCCGGGCATCTCCACCCGACGCCAGAACGGCCGCGCCACTCGACCGGCGGCAGATCGGCCGAGCATCCCCACCGGCGGCCAGAACTGCCGGGCATCCCCACCGGCGATACGAAGGCCGGTGTCTCGGCCGGTGACGTCCGAGTTATGATAGAAACACTATATCCACATATGTCAGGAAGGTTGATGCATTGGACATGGCCAGGGGCGAGACCGCGGTGGAGCCCGCCGCGGCGCTCGAGGCGCTGCGTGCCGAGGCGGCACGGTGCACGGCGTGCTCGCTGTACCAGCGGGCCACCCAGACGGTGTTCGGAGAGGGGCCGGCGCCGGCGCCGCTGATGCTCGTCGGGGAGCAGCCGGGCGACCGCGAGGACCGCGAGGGCCGTCCCTTCGTCGGCCCTGCCGGACACCTCCTGGACCGGGCCCTCGCCGCGGCCGGCATCGACCGGGGCACCGTCTACCTGACCAACGCGGTGAAGCACTTCAGGTGGGTGGAGCGGGGCACCCGGCGGATCCACCAGACGCCGCTGATCGGCGAGATCAACGCCTGCCATCCCTGGCTCGACGCCGAGCTCGAGGTGGTGAACCCCCGCATCGTCGTCGCCATGGGAGCCACCGCGGTGCGGGCGCTGCTCGGCCCCAGGGTGCGGCTCACCCGCCAGCGCGGCCAGCCGTTCGATCTCGGCGGCGGGCGGGAGGCGTACGTCACCGTGCACCCCTCCTCGATCCTGCGGGTGGACGATCCCGCCCAGCGCCACCTCGAGATGGCCCGCCTGGTCGACGACCTCAGCCTGGTGGTGCGCCGGCTCCGGGCCGCCTGATCTCCGCCTTGGCCTCGATCTCCACCCGCCAGCGGGGGTCGAGGAGGCCGGCGACGACCACCATCGTCGCCGCGGGACGTGCCTCCCCGAAGGCACGGAGGTGGGCCCGGCCGACGGCGGCGGCGTCCCGCGGGTCGACGATGTACACCGAGACCACCACCCGGCCGCCGACGGCCACCGCGCGGCGGAAGCCGAAGGCCTCCTCGAAGGGCGATCCCGAGCGGGCTCCGGGGCGAGAGGGACCAGCGGACATGGCTGGCTCAGTATCCTCTGCTACGCCATGGCCTCCGATCACAGCTTCGACGTCGTCAGCGACTACGACCAGCAGGAGCTGGTCAACGCGCTCGACCAGGCGCGGCGGGAGATCACCACCCGCTACGACTTCAAGAACGTGACCGCCGACATCACGCAGGAGAAGGACGAGCTGGTCTTCCTCAGCGACTCGGACATGCACCTGAAGGCGATGCTCGACGTGCTCCAGAGCAAGCTGCACCGCCGCGGCATCGACCTCAAGATCCTCGACCCGCAGAAGACCGAGGACGCGGCCAAGGGGAACCTCCGCCAGGTGGTGAAGCTCCGCAAGGGCATCTCCGACGAGCTCGGCCGGGACCTCAACAAGAGGATCCGCGCCGCCCACCCCAAGGTGCAGGTGCGCATCGAGGGAGACAAGCTGCGGGTCTCGTCCAAGGAGAAGGACACGCTCCAGGGCGTGATCAAGGATCTTCGCGCCCTCGAGCTCGAGGTCCCCCTGCAGTTCACGAACTACCGCTGACGATGGCCGAGACTCCGCCGACCTATCACCTGCGGGTGCTCGGCTGCCCCAAGAACCAGGTGGACGGCGGGTACCTGGAGGGCCTGATGGAGGGCCGCGGGTACGAGCCGGCGACGTCGCCCGAACAGGCGGACGTGGCCATCGTGCACACCTGCGGCTTCATCGAGGCCGCCGCCCAGGAGTCGGTCGACACCCTCCTCGAGCTCGGCGAGGTGAAGAAGCGCAACCCGGGGATGCGGCTGGTGGCCAGCGGGTGCCTCGCCCAGCGCCATGGTGCCGAGCTCGCCGGGTCGATGCCGGAGCTCGACCTGGTGATCGGCACCCGGGACTGGCCGGCGCTGCCCGACGAGCTCGCCGCGCCCCGCATCGGGCGCCCGGTGGTGCGTGTCGAGGAGCTCCGCCCGGTCGACTACTCGCAGCTGCCCTTCCGTCCCACCGCGCCGGCGACCACCTACCTCAAGCTGAGCGACGGCTGCAACTTCCGCTGCGCCTTCTGCACGATCCCGTCGTTCACCGGCAACCTGCGCAGCAAGCCGGTGGAGGTGATCGTCGCCGAGGCCGCCGCGGCGCTCGACCGCGGGGTGGAGGAGCTGGTGCTGGTCGCCCAGGACCTCACCGGCTACGGGAAGGACCTCCCCGAGCGCAGCTCGCTCTCGGAGCTGCTGCGGCGGCTGGCGGCGCTGGAGCCCGCGCCGACCTGGATCCGGATGATGTACGCCACCCTCGAGGGCGTCTCCGAGGAGCTGATCGAGACCATCGCGACCACCCCCTGCGTCGTTCGCTACCTCGACATGCCGCTCCAGCACGTCCACCCCGCGGTGCTCCGGCGCATGAAGCGGCCGTACAGCGCCGACCGGGCGATGGACGTGCTCGGCCGGCTCCGTGCCGCGATGCCCGACCTGGCGCTGCGGAGCACCTTCGTGGTCGGCTTCCCGGGGGAGACCGAGGCCGAGTTCCAGCACCTCCTCGCCTTCCTCGGCCAGGCCGAGCTCGACTGGGTCACGGCATTCGCCTACTCGGAGGAGGAGGGGACCGTGGCCGCCCGGATGCCCGGCCAGGTGGCGCCCGAGCTCCGTGAGGAGCGGCGCCGCGCCGTGTACGCCGCCCAGGCTCCGGCCTCCCGGGCGCGCAATCGGCGGGTGGTCGGCCGCGACCTGCTGGTCCTCGGCGAGGCGGTGGCCCCGGGGCGGGGCGGCCGTCCCCCGGTGCTGCTGGGGCGCTCCGAGCGCGAGGCGCCCGAGGTCGACGGGCGGGTGGTGGTGCGCGGGCTGGACGACCCCGCCGCGCTCCTCGACCGCTTCCTGACCGTGCGGATCACCGCTGCGGGCACCTACCAGGTGGCCGGCGTGCCCGCGACGGTCGTGGGTTGATCCGCTCGCGGCTCAACCTGCCCACCCAGCTGACCCTCCTGCGTCTGGCGCTGATCCCCGTGGTCGGCTACTCGATCTCGGCGTCGTTCCCCTACCACGACCAGGTCGGCGCCGCCGTCTACGCCACCGCGGCCGCCACCGACACCCTCGACGGCGAGATCGCCCGCCGCCGGCGGCTGGTGACCGAGCTGGGCAAGTTCCTCGACCCGCTCGCCGACAAGCTGCTGGTGATCACCGTGCTGGTGATCATGGTCAGCGCGTCGGTGATCCCGGCGTGGGTGGCGCTGGTGGTGGTCTCGCGCGAGTTCCTCATCACCGGCCTCCGGCTGCTGGCGGCGTCCCAGGGTGTGGTGATCGGCTCGACGCCGTGGGGGAAGTCGAAGACCCTGACCCAGAACCTCATGCTCGAGCTGCTGATCCTGCAGCGCCCGTTCCCGGTGCTCCACGGGGTCGCGATGGCCTCGGTCGCCCTGGCGGTCACCGCCACCGTGCTCAGCGGGCTCGACTACCTCTGGAGGTACCGGCGCTTCGTCGTCTGAGCCTGGAGCGCCGCCGGCGGCTGGGTATCATCCCCGCGATGGCGGACGAGGGACGGGGCGCGGCGATCTCCGTGCTCATCGGGGCCGGGGCGATCGGGGTCGGGGTCGGTGCCGCCGCTCGTGGGCTGGTGCGGCGTCGCGCCCGGCGCGACCCCGAGGCGGAGCCGCGGCTGGCCGACATCTACCCGGAGTCGGCGGCGTCGGCACGGGCCCTGCTCGCCGCCGGCCTCACCGTGGCCACCGCCGAGTCGTGCACCGGCGGCCTGCTCGGGGCGGCCATCACCGCGCTGCCGGGCTCGTCGCGCTACATGGTCGGCGGGATCGTCGCGTACGCCAACGAGGTCAAGATCGACCTGCTCCAGGTGCCCGCAGAGCTCATCGAGGCCCACGGGGCGGTCAGCGAGGCGGTGGCGACGGCGATGGCGGCCGGGGTCCGCCGCCGGCTCCACTCCGACATCGGCCTCGGGATCACCGGCGTCGCCGGCCCCGGGGCCGAGGGCTCGGAGAAGCCGGTCGGGCTGATCTGGGTGGCTGCCGCCGGCCCGGACGGCCGGCGTCGGGCGGTCCGCCTCGAGGGCGACCACGGACGGGAGGCCAACCGCGGCGCGGCGGTGCGGGCGGCGCTGAGCCTCTGCACGGAGGCCGCCGAGCGGGCGGGGCGGGGACGCGGGCGGGCCGCCGGGGGGTGATCCCTGCAGCCCCCTGGCCGGGCCCGCTAGCATACATTTGTTCGGTTCAGCAATCTCCGGAGTTGCAGCATTGACAAACACACTGGAAAGTGGGACACTCCGGAGCACCGCAGGTAGCGGGCGGCGTGGCGCCGCCCCCAAGGAGGCCGAGCCGGTGTCCACCGAGCGAGACCGCGCGCTGACCACAGCGCTGGGCCAGATCGAGCGCTCCTACGGAAAGGGCGCGATCATGCGGCTGGGCGCCGCCGACGCGCAGCGCAACGTCGACGCCATCCCCACGGGGGCGCTGACCCTCGACATCGCCCTCGGCGTCGGCGGCGTGCCCCGCGGCCGGGTGGTCGAGATCTACGGGCCGGAGTCGTCGGGCAAGACCACGCTCACCCTCCACATCATCGCCGAGGCCCAGAAGCGGGGCGGCGTGGCCGCCTTCATCGACGCCGAGCACGCCCTCGACCCCCAGTACGCCGCCCGCATCGGGGTGCGCACCGAGGAGCTGCTCATCTCCCAGCCCGACACCGGGGAGCAGGCCCTGGAGATCGTCGAGGTGCTGGTGCGCAGCGGTGCGGTCGACGTGATCGTCATCGACTCCGTCGCCGCGCTGGTCCCCAAGGCGGAGATCGACGGCGAGATGGGCGACACCCACGTCGGCCTCCAGGCTCGGCTGATGTCCCAGGCGATGCGCAAGCTCACCGCCGCCATCAGCCGCTCCAACGCCAGCGTGATCTTCATCAACCAGCTGCGCGAGAAGGTCGGGGTGATGTTCGGCAACCCCGAGGTCACCACCGGCGGCCGGGCGCTGAAGTTCTACGCGTCGGTCCGCATGGACATCCGCAAGATCGACTCCATCAAGCAGGGCCTCGACGTGGTCGGCAGCCGCGTCAAGGTCAAGGTCGTGAAGAACAAGGTGGCCCCGCCCTTCCGGGCGGCCGAGTTCGACATCCTCTACGACGAGGGCATCTCCTACGCGGGCAGCGTCCTCGACGTCGCCCTGGAGAGCCGCATCGTGGAGAAGAGCGGCGCCTGGTTCAGCTACGGCGACATGCGCCTCGGCCAGGG
>JAQBPH010000046.1:0-2759 GCA_028287625.1 Chloroflexota bacterium
CTCAACCGGCGGCAGAACCGCCGCGCCACTCCGACCGGCAGCAGAGCCGCCCACCGCGAACTCCACCGGCGGTAGCCGAGCGCGCACCACGCAGCGCGGGCTCGCGCCGCCTGCTGCTATGCTCACCGCCCGGTAACGAACGACACGGCGCCTCGTGCGTCCTTCTTGCCCCAGACCGCTGGCGCTCCGGGCCCCGGAGCTCAATCCCCAGCGCAGGTGAGGACGGTCGGGACCGCGCCCCTCGGTGGGGACGCGCGTCCCCCTTCCCTCCATGGGCCGGACGGCGTGGCACTGGAGGGTACGGCATGAACGCGGTGAGCACGGAGGCCGACGCGCCGGTGCGCGCCGGTCCCCGCAAGGTCGAGCTGGTCGAGAAGCTGACCCATCAGCTGAGCAGGGCCACCTCGGCGATCGTCACCGACTACCGGGGTCTCACCGTCGCCCAGCTCTCCGAGCTCCGCGGCCGGCTCCGCGCCGACGAGATCGAGTACGTGGTGGTGAAGAACACCCTGGCCCGGCGCGCCGCCGACGCCGCGGGCGTGGGCCAGTTCTCCTCCGTCCTGGTGGGGCCGGTGGGCCTGGCGCTGGGCTACGGCGACCTCGCCCGGCCGGCCAAGATCCTCACCGACTACTTCCGCCAGAACCGCCGCCTGCCGGTGGTGGCCGGGCTCGTCGAGGGCCGGGTCATCGACGCCGACGGCGTCCGCCAGCTCTCCGAGCTGCCCCCGCGCGAGGTGCTCCTCAGCATGCTCGCCGGCACCCTCCAGTCCCCGCTCACCCATCTGGCGGGGGCCCTGCAGTCGATCCTCAGCACCTTCGCGGCGACGCTCGACGCCTACCGCGAGAAATTGGAAGCCGCCGCCTGAGGCGGTGAACGCCTCATCGACAGACCTCCGAGCAGGCGGCTTGCCCGCCGGCTCGCGCCCAGGCGCGAAGCCTGGGCGAAAGATAGAACCGGGCCGAAGGCCCTCACCGACAAGACCCAAAGTCCCGGGCCCGCAGGGCCCCCCATCCCCGGCCGCCGCAGGCGGCCTGTCCCTGCCGGAGGCATGAATGGCTACCAAGATTTCCCCCGAGGAGTTCGTCGACGCTCTCCAGGAGTGGAGCGTGCTCGACGTCGTCAACGCCGTGAAGCTCATGGAGGAGAAGCTCGGCATCAAGGCCGCGGCGCCGGTCGCCGTGGCCGCCGCGCCTGCCGGTGGCGGCGGCGGCGAGGCAGCCGAGCCGGAGGAGCAGACCGAGTTCTCCGTCGTCCTCACCGGTCCGGGCGACGCCAAGATCAACGTGATCAAGGCGGTCCGGGAGATCACCGGCCTGGGCCTCAAGGAGGCCAAGGACCTGGTCGACAGCGCTCCGAAGCCGGTCCGCGAGGGCGTCTCCAAGGAGGAGGCGGCCCAGGTCGAGGCCCGGCTCAAGGAGGCCGGAGCCTCGGTCGAGGTCCGCTGAGCGGGGTTCGCTCGGCGCCGGGGGGCGGCCACGTTTGGGATGGCCGTCCACCGGTTATCATCCCGGTCCCGCCACCAGGACATCCGGTCCTGATTCCTCGGTCGGGAGCCTGCAAGGGCGACCAAGCGGGGGCGGCGGGGAACGTAGTATGATACGCGATTGTGCCCGCCGCGCAACTCCTAGCCGGCTCCTTCGCCTTCCGGGGAACTCTAGCATATGGTTCTGAGCACCGCTGCCCGCTCCAGCCGCGCCAACTATGGACAGATCGCCGACAAGCTCGAGGTCGGAAACCTGATTCAGACGCAGCTGGACTCCTTCGAGTGGTTCAAGAGGGAGGGTCTGCGCGAGCTCTTCGACGAGATCAATCCGATCACCGACTACACGGGGAAGAACTACGAGCTGCGCTTCCTCGACTACGAGTTCGGTGATCCGAAGTTCGACGAGGAGGAGTGCCGCCAGCGGGACATGACGTTCAGCGTCCCGCTGCGCATCAACACCCGGCTCTACATCAAGACCGGCGAGAACGCCGGCGAGATCAAGGAGGCCGAGGTGTTCATGGGCGACTTCCCGACCATGACCCGGGAAGGCACCTTCATCGTCAACGGCACCGAGCGCGTGGTGGTCTCGCAGCTGGTGCGCTCGCCCGGGGTGTACTTCACCGCCAGCGACGACCGGGTCACCGGCCGCCGGCTGTACGCGGCCAAGCTCATCCCCAACCGCGGCGCCTGGCTGGAGATCGAGACCTCGAGCAAGGACATCCTCACGGTCAAGATCGACCGCAAGCGCAAGGTGCCGGTCACCACGCTGGTGCGCGCCCTCGGCTACACCAGCAACGAGGACATCCGCCGCCTCTTCGAGGATGTCGACAGCGACAACGAGCACCGCTACGTCGACAGCACCCTGGACAAGGACGTCAGCAGCTCGCGCGACGAGGCGCTGGTCGAGCTCTACAAGAAGATCCGCCCCGGCGACCCGCCCACGGTGGAGAACGCCCTCAATCTGCTCACCTCGCTGTTCTTCAACCCGCGCCGCTTCGACCTCGGCAAGGTGGGGCGGTTCAAGCTGGACAAGAACCTCGGCATCCCCGAGGACGAGGCCCGGCAGCGGGCGCTGAACAAGGAGAAGCGCGTCCTCGAGAACGAGGACTTCATCTCCATCATCTCCAAGCTCATCCGCCTCGACAACGGCAACGGCGAGGCGGATGACATCGACCACCTCGGCAACCGCCGGGTGCGTGCCGTCGGCGAGCTGCTCCAGAACCAGTTCCGCATGGGCCTGATCCGCATGGAGCGGATCATCAAGGAGCGCATGAC
>JAQBPH010000052.1:0-2722 GCA_028287625.1 Chloroflexota bacterium
CCACCTCCCTGACATCAGCGGCCATGAGGTCCTGCGGCGTCTGCAAGCGGACGAGCGGACCGCGGGGATCCCGCTGGTGGTGATCAGCGGCGACGCGGGCCCCGAGCAGATCGAGCGTATGCTCGACGCCGGGGCGCGCGCCTATCTCGCCAAGCCCCTGGACGTCGACAGGCTTCTGGCCGTCCTCGACGAGGTGCTGGGAGGGTCCCGGCCCACCGTGCCGGAGCGGTGAGGCTCAGCCGGATGGAGTCACGCCCGTGCGCGAGCCTGTCGATGACCGCCTGTCGCAGCCTCGCTCACGGAGCTGATGCCCCGCCGCCGCTGAGGCCGCGGACCAGGGTTTCCAACGGTGCGCCTCCCCCGCCACCGGCGAGGCTGCCGCTGACCGGGCTGCGTGGAGCGCCACTGAGGGTTCCCGTCTGCATGGCCTGCGACGATGTGACCGAGGGGACGGAAGAGGACACCGTCCCGACGCCGGCGTGGGTCATTCCGCCGATCGCCATCATCGCGACACCCGCGGCAGCCGCCATGACGATGGCGAGTTTGCTCGGCATGAACGTCTCTCCCACGTGGGCTGCACCCACGGCCTGCCCGGGACAACCCGGCAGAAGGAGAAACGACGACGCGAGACGAAGCCTTGCGGTTGGCGTTCGGCATCACGTCGTGCTCTCGATTCCGTGACGCCGCCGCTGCGTCATCGCCACCGATACGTCTCCTGGAACGGGCGCCTGTATCAGCGGCTCCCTCACCGGGCCCGCCGGTCCGGGGGTGTCTCCGCCGGCTGATTGGGCAGACCCCACTCGCGGAGGGCGAAGACCGCAGGTCCGGCCCGTTGGAATCGCGAATCCATCCCCCGGAGACGGAGGTCACGGTTGAGAGTCGTCTGCACGCTGACCTCTGGCGACTTGCTGTTGGTCGCCCAGAGCCTCTGCCTCAGCAGACGCCGGGCGATCTCCCTCGGATGAAGGGGCTCACCGCTCTTCTGCAGGACGATGGCGATGGTGTCGAGGAGGTTCATCGGAATGTCGTAGTGACAGGGATCACTGCGAGAGCGTTCATGGTCGCACGGTGCCGCCGATCGTCGACGGTCGATGCTCAGGATCGTATGGGTTTCGTAAATTTCCTGTCAAGTAACGGAAAAACCATCGACAGATGTTTGCGGCGCATCGCGCGGGTTGTCAACGATCGTGCGTTCCACACAAGTCAGTGACTGCGATCACCGCTCGCGGGACCGATGTGAGGCGCGGTGACAGAGCCCGATTCCATCCGGCTCGAGCTCCGACGGCCCTCCGTCGACAGGAGTACACTGACCACAATCAATCACCCTTGCGATTGAGGCGACGGGGCGGATGCCGCGCACCTGCCGCGGAGCCGATCGTCAGGATGCAGCGTCCACGAGCGTCCCATCGCAGGCCTCCTCGACACCCACGAGCGCAGCGACGGGGCGAATCGAGGTACCGGAGAAGGAGACACGTGAGGTATTGCTCCTGCCCGAGATGTGGTCGCCGGCACGACGCCGCCATCCGCTGCGATCCGCGGATCGCCCTGGACGCCTACGTGTCGATCGCCTGCTCCGCACAGGCCGCGGCGGACGCCGCCGAGACGTTCGCCCTCGCGCTGTACCGGGACCGGCGCCGCGGGCCATGAGACTCGACGGAAAAGATCGTCACGCCACGATCCGGAAGCACGACATGCGACTGCGGCACCCCGGTCGTGATCCGTGTCACCGATTGTCCGACGTGCGCAACCGGACCAAACATGAAAGATCTGATATCGTTCGGTCTCCGCCCGCAGGGGTGCGGGTGTTTCGGGTACGACCGCGGCCGGGCCCGCGCGTTGGGAGAATCATGCCGAGCGAGCAGCAACTCTCGAATGTGCTGAGCGAGTTCGCCCGCACCATGGTGACGGACTTCCCGATCCAGGGCATCCTCGATCACCTGGTGCTGCGCATCGTCGACATCCTGCCGATCACCGCGGCCGGGGTGACGCTCATCGCGCCGGGCAGCAATCCCCGCTACCTCGCCGCCTCCAACGCATCGGCATTGCGCTTCGAGCAGCTGCAGACCGAGCTCGAGGAGGGGCCGTGCCTGGCGGCCTACACCACGGGCGACGCCGTCGCCGTTCCGGACCTGCGCGAGGAACGGCGGTTCCCGACGTTCGCACCACGAGCGCTCGCCGCGGGGCTGATGGCGGTGTTCGCGTTCCCGCTGCGAAACGGTGATGCCCGGCTGGGCGCGCTCGACCTGTACCGGGACACCCCCGGGCCGCTGGACGCGCGCACGATGACGGCGGCCCAGACCCTGGCCGATGTCGCCGCCGCGTACCTGCGGAACGCCCAGGCGCGCGTCGACCTCCAGGACTCGTCCGACCGATCCCGTGAGACCTCCCGGCACGACGCGCTGACCGGCCTGCCCAACCGGATCGTCCTGCTCGAGCGCCTCGAGCACGCCCTTCTCCGAGGCCGGTCGGCCAGGATGGCGGCGGTTCTCTTCGCCGATCTGGACCAGTTCAAGACGGTCAACGACATCCATGGTCACCATGTCGGCGACGAGCTGTTGGTGGCCGTCGCCAAGCGAGTGACCGGACTACTGCGGCCCTGCGACACCCTGGCACGCCTGTCCGGAGACGAGTTCGTCATCCTGTGCGAGGACGTGGCCGGACGATCGGAGGTGGATGGGATCGCCGCTCGGATCGGCGCCGCGCTCTCCGAATCGTTCGTCCT
>JAQBPH010000092.1:0-8213 GCA_028287625.1 Chloroflexota bacterium
CGTTCAGCAGGTGTCGTGACAGCGCCAGCGCCAGGACCAACAGGGCTCGACCGTACCGAAAGGAGGGTGGGATATCCCCCGCCGCTCGCTCATCGCGTCGGCGATCGCTGCGCCTGCTGTTTTCACGAAACGGCGGGTTAGATGCCTCCACCCAGGTTGTAAACGGGATGATACACGCAGGTGAGGTGCTGTGTACCGAGGTTGCCTGCGCGGACCTGCTGGCCAGTTTCGTCCTCCGCGGTAGGACCGGCCGGTGACGCCGGGGAGGGTGCCCGGGCTTGATCCGACAACGCCGCAGGGCGCGCGCGCCGCGCAGCGGCTGCGCTACGAGCTCATCCTCTGGCTCACCACCGTCCCCACCGCCTGTCAGTCGGGGCTCCTGAGCGGGGCGAGGTCGGCGTCGTCGGGGACCGGCATGGACCGCGCACTCCCGGACATCACACGCTGCGAACACGCGTTAACGCGGATTATTACCTATACGCTGCACTACATACCATCTACGCTGGCCGCACGCAAACGTCGGGGCGGTGGATGACCGGCATCCGAGCTTGGACCTGCGGTCCGTATCATTTCGATCGTCTGGAGATGACAGCATGGCACAGCAGCAACTGACCGTCCATCCCAATGTGAAGATTGTGCAGCGCATGTACGAGTGCTTCGCACAAGGCGACATGAACAGCCTCAAGGCTGACGTCTTCGCGCCGGACCTCGTCTGGAAGCTCCCAGGGCACCACCCGCTGGGTGGTGTGAAGCAGGGGCCCGACGAGGTGATCGCCTTCTTCCGGCAGCTCCTCGAGGCGGGAATCGTGGTCGATCTCATCAGCGTCATCGGTACCGACGACTACGTTGTGGAGGTGCATCGCGGACACAGTGACACGGGTGAGGTGAAGCTCGACACGTTGAACTGCACGGTCTACCAGATCCGGGCGCAGCGCATCAGTGAGGTGCAGGTGTACCTGAGCGACCAGTACGGGGCGGATGCCTTCTTCTGGGCGGGCTATCGCCTCAAGCCCATCCCTGAGAGACTGGCCTGAGCCCAATACGGCGAGCAATCGTGGCGAGATCATCAACGCCCAGTTCAGGTCATGGGATGGGACACAAGCCATCCGAGACCTAAAGAGGACCATAATGAACGACGACAACAAGTCATCGCAGGTGGCGGCCTTCAGTTCGCCAAAGCTGACCCCGCAACTGTTGGCGGACGCGTACCAAGCCCTCGCCTCGGGCGATCGGCAGAAGTGCTCTCCGTACTGGGACGAGAACATGGTCTGGACAGTGCCGGGCCACAGTCAGATCTCCGGGGTGTACCGTGGCCTCGATGAGTTCCTGCAGTTCATGGCCAGGGTGGGTGAACTCTCCGGGGACAGCTTCCGAATGGAGCCCATCGCCCTGATGTTGAGCGACGAGTATTCGGCTGACGTCACCCACAATGTCGGCCAACGTGCCACGAGCTCGAGGCGCTTGGATATCGATGTCGTCCATGTGCTGCGCTGGCGCGATGGGAAGGTCATCGAAGGTCGGGGTGCGATCTTCGGAGACGGAACCACTCAGTACGACCAGTTCTGGTCGCGGCCGGAGACCACCCTTCAGCGGGCGGAAGTGGCAGGGGCAACCAGGTGAGTGGGCATCCGGCGGTCGTGGAGCCGCGGCCCGTGTCCTTCCTCAGTGACGGATTCGAGATCGCCGGGTGTCTGCGGGTGCCGTCCGGTGCCGGCCCGGGGGCGCCCGGCATCGTCTTCACCGGCCCGCTCACGGGCGTCAAGGAGCAGGTCGCGGGCACGTATGCCGCCCGGCTCGCCGACGCCGGCTTCGTCACTCTGACACTCGACCACCGCCGCTTCGGAGAGAGCGGCGGTGAGCCCCGCCAGCACGAGGACCCCCCTGGCAAGCTGGCCGACCTCCGGGACGCCGTCAGCTTCCTGGCCGCCCACCCTGCCGTCGACGCCAACCGGATCGGCGTGTGCGGTATCTGCTTCGGCGGCGGCTACGCCCTGCGCTTCGCCGCCTTCGACCCCCGGATCAAGGCGGTGGCTTGCGTGGCCGGCGGGTACAACGACCCGGTCACCATACGCCGCAGCATGGGCCCCGATGCCTACCGAGCCCTCCTCGTCTCGTCGGGCGAGGTGGCTCGACGGCAGTTTGCCACCGGCGAGGTCGAGTACCGGCCAGCGGTGTCCGGCGACGGCGGCCCGGCCGTCATGGGTGGGCAGGAGCCCTTCGACTACTACGGGACCGAGCGGTCAGCGAGCCCGGGATGGGTCAACCGGCTCACGACTCTGTCGGTTTGGGAACTGGTGACCACCGACTTCGCGGCTGGGGCCGACTTCATCGCTCCGACACCGCTGTTGGTGGTGCACGGCCGCACCGACGCCTACTGCTCCCCCGAGGGCGCCCAGTCGGTCTTCGACCGGGTCAGCGGACCGAAGGACATCCTCTGGCTCGATACGACCAACCACATCGACCTCTACGACGTGCCCCGCTTCGTCGACCCGGCGGTGGCCCGCTGCGTCGAGTGGTTCTCGGTGCTGTGATGGCCAGCTGACATGCCTCGGCGAGCCCACTGGCGACAGTGGCCAGCCGGGCGCCGCTGGTCACTGTCCACAGAGTGGGAGGGTCAGGGGGCATTGATCGCCCCCCGGCAGGTGTGGTGTAAATGACCGGATGGTGGCCGGTGCACACGTCCAGCGCGGTCGGGGCGGCGTCATGGTACGGGGGTGGTTCGAGATGAGACGGAGTTCCTTCATCGGGCGATGGGGGCAGCTGATCGCGGCCGTGGTGGGCGCCATGCTGCTCGAGGCGATCACGTATGCCCTGAACCCGAGCATCTCCGAGGCCAATGTTCCCAAGTTCGTCTCGTCGCTCGTCGTGGGCGCCATCGTCGGATGGATGTACGAGCTGCTCAGGGACACCAGGCGCCGGAGCGAACAGCTGGTGCGCGAGGCGGCGACCGTGACCAGCCGGTTGAAGTACCACGACAGGGCGCTGCAGATGCTGTCGGAGTGCCCGCGTCACGGTGCGGCCCTGCACTCGCTGATCTCCGCATCCGTGAGTCAGAACTTCCAGTTCATCCCCTATGTGGAGGTCGGCCACTACCGCGATCAGCTCGACCTGGCCGTCGACCACGCGGATCGGTTCGAGGGCATCCAGCGAAAGCCGGTGAGCTGGTTCAAGACGACGGGAGCAGAGGAGTACCTGGGCCGCCTGAGGGAGAAGCGGATGCGATCGAAGGTGCGGATCTTCGTCATCGACGATGCCGACGTGGCGCAGATGGAGAGCGACCTGGCGGACGTGTCGGTCATGGACTTCTACTGGTCGTGCACCGGCGACGTGGAGACCTTCTGGATCTCGGCCGGCGATCTGAAGGACCATTTCCCGCGGATTGCGGTCCCCGCGGACTCGGCCCTGTTCGATCGTCAGCTGTACATCGCCTATGCCCCGCAGTACAAGGTGCTCGAGTTCGAGGTGCTCCTCGACGGCGACGGTCCACGGAAGGTCTTCGAGGAGCTCGAGGAGCAGCTGAGGCAGGAGAGGTCGGGCCCCTTCATCAGGATCGAACGGAAGGCTCTGGGGCGGTCGAGGGTTGCCTCCGACGCCGACCTGGCGCCCCTCGCCGGCGACCGAGAGGTCGCCGGCGAAGGGCTATGTAAGTCCGTGTGAGTCGCCCTTCGAAGGATCCTAGTCGGCGCACGCGTCGGCGTCTGTGAAGAGGACCACTGTTGTGGCGGTGGACGTCCCTCGCCCGCTGCACCTGCGGCTATCCTACGCCTCTGGAGACGGACTGTCCGGGAGAGACGACGGGTGACAGGTGCGCGCCAGCCCCGCCGGTGGGGGCGCCGGACGGTGGTCCTCGGTGGCCTCGGCATGGCGGCGGGACTCGTCGCCGGCGGTGGCTCGGCGGTCCGCTCCGCTGTGAGCGCGATGGCGTCCATCGACACCGGCGACGGCCGCGCCGGCGAGCGTGAGCAGCGACGGCACCGGCTCCTGCCCGCCGGGTACCTCCGCACGCAGGGTGCAGGCATCGTGGATGGCGGTGGCAACGCGGTCCGCCTTGCCGGTGTCAACTGGTACGGGTTCGAGACGCCGGCCATGGTCGCGGGCGGTCTCGACCACCAGACCATCGACGACATCTGCGCGCGCATCCTCGAGCTCGGTTTCAACATGATCAGGCTGCCCTTCTCGCTCGAGATGTCCCGAAGCGAGGACCATGTCACGGAGCATCTCGATCGGGAGCCGCTGCTCCGAGGGCTTCGCCCGCTCGAGATCATGGACCGGGTCATCGTCGCCGCCGGCCGTTACGGTCTCAAGGTCGTCCTCGACAGCCACCGCAGCGACGCCGCATGGAGCCTCCAGAGCAACGGTCTCTGGTACACGCCGGAGTACACGGAGGCCGTATGGATCGAGACGTGGGTCCGCCTGGTCGAGCGGTACCGTGACACGCCAACCGTCATCGGCTGCGACCTGCGGAACGAGCCCGGTGGTCCACCCCAGGACCCGACCGCGCCGCCAGGGCTGGGTGGGGCGCAATGGGGAGCCGGAGGGGATGGTCGCGACTGGGCGGCCGCCGCCGAGCGGGCGGGCAACGCCATCCTCGATCACCACGCGAACCTGCTGATCTGCGTCGAAGGGGTGCGCGACGATCCCGCCGGTCCCTGGCTCGACGGTGTGTGGCAGGGGTACTGGCCGGGGGGAAACCTCTGCGGCGTGGGCCGCGCGGGCGGTGACCGCCGTGCGGGCCGGCCGATCCGGCTGAGCCGGCCCGACCGCCTCGTCTACTCGGCCCACGACTATGGCTCTGACATGGCGCCCCACCAGGCCTGGACCCAGCTCGGCAGCACCGCGTCGAACGCGCAGGCGTGTCGCTCGGTGTGGGATCAGACGTGGGGGTACCTGGTGCGAGAGAACATCGCTCCCGTGTGGATCGGAGAGTTCGGGACACCGAACGGCCAGCGGAGCGGTGACCCCACACCGCCCGAGGAGTTCACCGACGTCAACGATCACACCCCGCAGGGCGCCTGGTTCACCTACCTCGTCGACTACATCCGCGATCTCGGGGTCAGCTGGTCGATCTGGGCGCTCAACGGCACGCAGTCTCCCGGTTCAGGGCGCTCGCCGGCTGACCCGGAGTGGTACGGGGTGCTGGATCCAACCTGGACCGGGCCCGCGAGTCCCTCGATGATGGCGCATCTCCGGACGATCCAGGCCACCGATCCCGGATGACCCAAGCCCTTCGGGCGTCGGCTACTCCGTGACCACGCGGTGGTGGCCGCCGCCGCCGTCGGGCGGGTCAGCCCGCGGGTGTCAGGAAGACGTAGGTGTAGTAGTAGGGGGCCGGACACGTCGAACCGGTGCACACGTTGGCCTGGTCGACGCCGCCGAGCTCCATGGCGGTGCCCGCCGGCGGTGCGGTGTGCCCGGGCCGGCCCGAGTTCGCCACCGTCGTCGAGGCGAGCACCTGGTAGCGGGTCAGCGCGGCGCCGTTCCAGAAGTCGACCTCCACGCCGGCGGCGAAGCCGTGCTGGTTGCCGATGATCGACCCGTCGTAGTCGTAGTAGGAGGGCACGCCCGGAGCCCAGTCGGAGTCGTGGACGAACGTGCCCCCACAGATCCGGCCCGGGCACACCGGGTACCGGCGGCCCCGGATCATGAAGTACGGTGCAACCGGCGGCCCGGAGGACGCGGTCGGTCCGGGAGACGGGGACGGGAGCGCACCGCCCGGCGCCGGCGGCCGCACGGGGGGCGGGGTGCCCGGGAGCGTGCGGTTGACGAGCTGCATGACCTCGACGGCCGAGGCGGGAAGCCGCGCAGCGCTCGGCTCGGGCGCCGGTGCCGGCGCGGCCGTCCTGGCGGGTGGCTGGGCAACCGACCTGGGCACGCCGGCGGTGGAGCGCTCGGCGACGGCTCCCCGTCGCGAGGTGTGGTGCGCATTGGTCGCCTGCACCGCGAGCGTGCTGCCCGCGGTGGCGAGGGTCAGGAGCAGCATGGCGCCGACGGTGGCCACGCCGCGCCGCTGCCGCACCGCGGTCTCGACTCCCTGCACTGCCCGCCATGCGCTCGACGGGCTGTGCTCGACCAGGGGATGGAGGACGAGGGTGCGGGCGCAGCGCGCGGCCACGGCCATGTTGTGGGTGACGATGATGACGGGGCAGCTCGCGCCGAGCTCCTCGAAGAGCGCCATGATGCTCTCGGCCTGGGCGGGATCGAGGTTCGCGGTCGGCTCGTCGGCGATCATCAGGTCGACGTCCCGCGCCAGGGTCCGGGCGATGGCGGCGCGCTGACGCTGACCGCCGCTCAGCTGCTCGCTGTTGCGCCCGGCGAAGGAGAGGATCCCGACCCGGTTCAGGGCGTGCCGGACCCGCTCCTCGTGCTCGCTGACGGGAACCTGCGCGTCGGCGAGGTCCTGGAGGAGGATGTCGCGAACGGTGGACCCGGGGAGCAGTCCAAAGTCCTGGGGGATGAGGCCGACGCGGCGGAGGTGGCGCTGCCGGTCCGCGTCCCGGCGCAGGTCGCGCAGCTCGACGCCGAGAACCTGCATGGAGCCGTGGTATGGCTCGCGCAGCGTGCCCGCGAGCAGCTCCATCAGCGTCGTCTTGCCGGCGCCGGTCTTCCCGACCACCGCCAGGAGGCCCGGTCCGTCGACGTCGAGGGTCGCCATGCGCAGGACATCGCGGTCGGTCCCACGATAGCGGTAGCGAAGATCGCGGATGCGGACTGCAGCAGTCATGACCGGCGCAGCAGAGCGGGGCTGGCGTTCGCCGCGCGCCACGCGGGGACCAGCGTGGCGGCCAGGGCGAGCAGCACGGTGGCGGGGAACGCCGCCGCGACCGACAGTGCGGTGAAACGGACCGGCATGACGGTGACGGCTCGGAGCAGGCTGCCGGAGAGGATTCCGCCGAGCTCGCCGAGCACTCCCCCGAGGAGGCAGGCCCCCAGCATCTGCCGGCCGACCTCGGCGAGCAGCACCGTCCGCAGCACGCCGCTCTGGCGCCGCAGGGCGATCTCCTCGCGACGCGCCTTCATGGTGGTGACCGCGAGGACGAAGGTCGCGGCCGCCGTCTGCAGGATCATCGCCACGGTGACGACGGCGGTGAGCAGGGTCACGATGGTGTTGATCACGTCGACGTCGACCAGCCCGCTGCGACGCACCTGCGACGCCGAGAGCTGCCCGGTGATATAGTCGCTCACCCCGCCCGCGACGCTGATGAGCAGCACCGAGAAACCGACGCCGATTGCGACGGCGATCACCGCGATCACCGACGACGGCAGGCGGCGCCTGGAGCGAGGCACGCTCGCGGCGCCGCCGAGGAGGAACTTGACGATGTTCAAGAGAGATCTCCGCGAATGAGGAATGGGGGGAGCGAGCGCGCGACCCATGGGGCGTCGACCTGTGTCCCATGTCCGGCTTCGAGAGTGGGGCCGGACGGTCGGAACGGCGTGCGCCGTTCCCACAAAGGCGATGAGTCTCCGTGAGGGGCTCCCAGGTTCCTTCGGTGGCCCGGCTGCCTCGCTGACGACGAGACCCGAGGCTTTGCGTCCCCACCTCGCGATGGGTTTGCCGTTTCGAGAGCCGGGCCTGAGTCTACCCCTACCGAACCTGGACCCGGACCGGCGTGTAGCTTTGTATAACTTTGTAACGTCCGCGGTCTGACGTGTAAACCTGTGTCGTGTCAGTAACCGGGGTCACCGCGCTGGTGACGCACTCACGTCAGCAGGCCACTCCCTGACTGCGGGGTCAGGAGGCCGAGGCGAGCACCGGCAGCCGCGGGTTGCCGCCGGCGACGCGGTGGCCCATCAGGGTGTCGAACGCCTCGGCCGGCATGGGTCGAGCGAAGTAATAGCCCTGGCACGCGTCGCAGCCGAGGGTGGCGACATCGTCGTGCTGCCGGACGGTCTCGACTCCCTCCGCGGCGACGGTGAGATTCAGGGCGTGGGCGAGCGCGACGACCGCGGAGACGATGGCGTGACTCGACCTGTCGTATCCCAGGTTGGCGATGAAGCCCTGGTCGATCTTGACGATGTCGACCGGAAAGCGGTTGAGATAGCTCAGCGAGGAGTAGCCGGTTCCGAAGTCGTCGAGGGCGAGCGTCACCCCGAGCTTCTTCAGGTTGTTGAGCACCAGGAGTGCGCGGTGGCTGTCCCGGACGAAGACGCTCTCGGTCAGCTCCAGCGTGACCAGCTCGGGGGCGGTGTCGGTGGTGAGGAGCACGTCCTCGACG
>JAQBPH010000095.1:0-4817 GCA_028287625.1 Chloroflexota bacterium
GAAGCGCGCGTCGCCGGCGAGTGCCGGCGTGGTGGGGGGTATGCCACGGCATCGGGCGCGCCAGCGCACGATGTCTTTGGCATGAGCGGGGGGAGGCGGAGCCTCCCCCCGGTAAAAATACCGTGGAGAAACTGCCGCGACCCTCAACCGGCGGCAGAGCGGCCCCTCGCGAATCTCAACCGGCGGCAGAGCGGCCCCCCAGCGAATCTCAACCGGCGGCAGGCCTGCCGCGCCTCCCCCAGTCAGTCAAAACTGCCATGATCCCCTCCCATGGACTACGACGAGGCCCTGGGAGTCTTCTACGCCACCCGCCCGGACGACACCCCGGTGCCCGAGGCGGTGAGCGGCGGCGGCCCGGCGCGGCGGCTGCGCGACGCGGTCGAGCCCATCGCCATGCACCCGGTGTGGTCGCGTCTGGTCAACGAGCGCCTCGCCGGCCTCGGCCTCGACTTCCTCACCGGCTACGTGGCCGGCCGGGGCGGCCCGCTCGGCGACCCCGCGCCGGCGGTGGTGGCCGCCGCCTTCGCCTGGTTCGACCCGCCCCTGGTGGAGGGCCTCTGGACCGCCGCCCGCGAGGCGGCGCCGATCGCCGACGTTCTCCTCGAGCGCACCCAGGCGATCGGCGAGAACCTAGGCGAGCTGCTCGGCGACGACGGCGTCGACGAGGTGGCGCAGACGCTGCGCGAGGCGGTCCGCAGCGCCGACGCCACCGGCCGCCCGCTGTTCGCCGCACTCCGCGCCCAGCCCTGGCCGGAGGCGCCGGCGGCCCGCCTGCAACGGGCCTGCGACCTGGTCCGCGAGCACCGCAGCGACAGCCACATCGCCGCCGCGATCGGCTCCGGCCGCGGACCGGTCGAGATGAACGTGCTGACCGAGCTGTGGCTGGGCATGGGGCTGGGCGAGTACACCGCCACCCGCGGCTTCGCCGAGCCGGTGATCGAGGCCGCCGCCGAGCGCCTGCGGGCCGAGGGCTTGGTCGAGGGAGCCGAGCTCAACGAGCGGGGCCGCGCCGCCCGCGCCGAGATCGAGCGCCGCACCGAGGCCATGGAGCAGAGCATCGTCGACGCCCTCGGCGACCAGCTCGACTGGCTGGTCGCACGCCTCGACCGCTGGTCGAGCGCCTGCATCGCTGCGGGGAGCTTCCCCCCCGACCCGCTGAAGCGCGCCGCCGGCTGAGCCGCCCGGGGGGTGATGCGGGGGCCGTCGTGACCGACCCCGACCGGAGCGTCGAGGCCAGCCGGGCAGTGCTCGCGCACCTGGCCGTCCACGACTTCCCGACCCGCTCGCCGCTCTACGCCGCGATCGCCCGCGCGGCGCTGGACGACGACGAGGTGCTGGGTCTCACCGCCGGTGTGCGCGGGCACGAGCTTCCGCCGATGCTCCTGCTGGCGGCGGTGCGCCACCTGCTCATCGCCGCGCCCGAGGAGCCGCTCGCCGCCTTCCACGCCGACCTCGCCGCCCATCCCCGCCCACCCGAGGAGGCGTATCCCGTCTTCCGCGAGTTCGTCCTGCGTCACCGCCACGAGCTCATCACCCTGCTGCGGACGCGGGCCATCCAGACCAACGAGGTGCTCCGCTGCGCCTGCTCGATGCCCGCCGTCGCCCTCGCCCAGGCGGCCCTCGGCGCCGACCTCGGCCTCGTCGACGTCGGCTCGAGCGCCGGGCTGGGCCAGCTCCTCGACGGGTACGCCTACGACTACGGCGCCGCGGGCACGGTCGGGCCCGCCGGAGCGCCCGTGCGGCTGCGCTGCGCGGTGCGCGGCTAGCTGGCGGTGCCCCTGGGGGCGGCGCCGCCACGGATCGCCCACCGGGTCGGGCTCGACCGCTCCCCGGTCGACGTGCGCGACCTCGACGCCACCCGCTGGCTGCGCGCCTCGGTCTGGCCGGGGCAGGCCGGCCGGGTGGAGCTGCTCCTCGCCGCCCTCGAGGCGGCCCGAGCCGATCCGCCGCGGATCGTCGTCGGCGACGCGATCGACGACCTCCCCGCGCTGCTCGCCGGGGTGCCGCCCGGCCTCGGCGTCTGCGTCACCACCTCGGTGATGCTCGGCTACCTCGGCGACCGGCGCGCCGCCTTCACCGATGCGCTGGAGGAGGCGGGCCGCCGCCGCCCCATCGCCTGGGTGGCCTTCGACCTCGTCCACTGCATGGACCGGCTCGACACCGCGCCCGCCTGGGTGGCCGAGGGCATCGAGTCGGGCGCCGTCGACAGCGCGCTGGTGCGCCTCAGCATGCTCACCGCCACTGGCCGCGAGGACCGCTGGCTGGCACGCGGCGGCTACCACGGCGAGTGGATCGAGTGGAGGGAGCCCCAATCCCGCTGACCGGGCGCAACGGGCCGGCCGGTCGGTAGGTGGTCAGATCTTGTCGAGGATCACCCGGCGGCGGCGCTGGAAGTCCTCGTCGGTGAGCTCACCGCGGTCGCGCAGGTCGGCCAGGCGCCCGATCTCGCCGAGCAGGTCGACGAGTGGGGTGTCCATGCGCGTCCCCGACCACTGGCCGGTGACGTCGACGTACTCCGGGGGACGGCTGTCCCAGGACTTCAGGTAGAAGACCGCCTTGAGGCTGTGGTACGGGATGCCGAGCAGCTCGATCTCGTCGCCGGCCGGGCTCACCAGCTCGACGGTGACGCCGTACTTGTTCCGCTGGGGGTTGTCCGCGATCAGGCCCTTGACGACCTCGCCGTCGAGGAAGCGCACCGCCACCTTCTGCATGTTCTCGATGGCCATCGGCGGATCGAGCGGACGCCGGCCGAGGGTGAGGCACTTCACCGAGGGAAGCGGGATGAGCGCGCGACGGTTGTTGGTGCCCGGATCGCTGAGGGTCAACTCGAAGTCGGGATGGTCGAGGTCGAGCCGGTCGACGGCACCCTCGAGGATCTCGTCGTCGGCGAAACGGACCAGGACATGTCCTGTGGGTCTCGCAGTGCCAGCACCCCAAGCGTCGGCTGTCATCATCCCCTATCCTACTCAACGCTCGAACGTGGCGGGATCACGCCGCACGCGACGCTGTCGGCGACCGTTCGCCGGGACCTCCCTCACCCAGTAGGACGCTGGCAGGGCCCGAAACTTGCATCTTGCCGACCGTCACCGATCGGTCACAGGAAGCGGCTCGGCCCCTGGTATTAATGAACAGCACCCGGCCTCGACTGCCGAGGACCAGGGTGGGACGTGTGCATGAGGGAGGGGTCTCGAGGTGGTCTCGGTTTCCCCGGAGTCTTTGATGGCGGACGATGTCGCCGAGCTGGACGATCTGGCGCTGATCCGGTTGTACCGGGATGGTGACGCGAGCGCGTTCGATCGGATCTTCACCCGGTACAACCAGCGGATCCGCGCCCTCTGCGCGCGCTACGTCGGCGACGGCCAGCTGGCCGAGGACCTGGTGCAGGAGACCTTCTACAACGTGCTGAAGACGCTGAGCCGCGTCGACGACACATTCCACTTCTCGGCGTGGATCTACCGCATCGCGGTGAACCTGTGCCACGACGAGCTGCGCCGCCGCGACAAGGTGCAGCACCACATCGAGCCCGGGGGCGACGACGTCGAGGAGGCGGTGATGCGCCTCGCCGACCACGACCGCGAGCGCAGCCCCGAATCGGCGCTGGAGATCACCAACATGCGCCGGGTGGTGTGGGACGTTGCCAAGCAGCTTCCCGAGCGCCAGCGCATGGTGCTCACCCTGCGCGAGCTCCAGGGCCTCTCCTACGCCTCCATCGCCCACGTCATGGGCATCAGCCAGTCGGCCGTCGAAACCCTGCTGCACCGCGCACGGCGCCGATTCAAGGAGCTGTACCTCAAGCAGGAGGGGTCGCAGGAGGCCTCGGGCGACTGCGCCACGGTGACGCACATCCTCGAGCACATCGGCCGGCGCAACCTCCGCCAGGACCAGAAGCGGATGCTCGTCAACCACCTCGAGGCCTGCAAGGCCTGCCGGGCTCGCTTCCCGGCACGCACCGCCGCCGCCGTCGGCTGACCCACGATCCCCGGGTTCTGCGCGCCGGCGTCAGCGAAAAGACCGCCCGGACAGACATGAGAGTGGTGTGCGCGCCCAACGCATTCAAGGGCTCGCTGGATGCGCGCGCCGCCGCGGCCGCGCTCGCCCGAGGGGTCGCGGCCGCGGGCGCCCACCCGGTCGAGCTTCCCGTCGCCGACGGCGGTGACGGCACCCTGGACGTCCTCCTCGGCGCCGCCGGAGCGGCCGCCCGGGTCGAGGTGCACCGGGTCACCGGACCGCTGGGCGACCCCGTCGACGCCCGCCTCGGCTGGCTGGACGCCCGCACCGCGGTGGTCGAGCTCGCCGAGGCGTCGGGGCTGCGGCTGGTCGGGGACCGGCTCGACGCGCTGAGGGCCACGTCCCGCGGCACCGGCGAGTTGATCGCCGCCGCGCTCGACGGCGGCGCGACCCGCATCCTGGTCGGGATCGGGGGCAGCGCCTGCACCGACGGCGGCGCCGGCCTCGCCGCCGCCCTCGGCGTGCGCCTCGTGGACGGTGCGGGGGTCGGGCTCGGCGACGGCGGCGGGGCGCTCGCCGGCCTCGCCGGGCTCGACCTGCGCGGCCGGCACCCCGGTCTCGACCGCTGCCGCCTCGAGGTGGCCGTCGACGTCGCCAGCCCGCTGCTCGGTCCCGGCGGCGCCGCGGCGGTGTTCGGGCCGCAGAAGGGTGCCGGCCCCGCGGCGGTCGCGGCGCTCGAGTCCGGGCTGCGCCGCCTCGCCGAGGTGGCCGGGCGCGACGCCGGGGTGGACCCCGAGCTCGCCGCCCGCCCCGGCGCCGGCTCGGCCGGAGGCTGCGGCTACGGCCTCGCCGCGCTCTGCGGCGCCCTG
>JAQBPH010000122.1:0-3906 GCA_028287625.1 Chloroflexota bacterium
GAAGCGCCTCCAGGCGGTCCAGAAGGAGGTGGAGCAGACCATCGCCGAGGCGCGCTCCCAGGCGCGGGAGATGATCAACCGCGCCCACCACGAGGCCGCCGCCGAGGCCGAGGAGGTCCGCAACCGCGGCCGCCTCGACGCCGAGGCGCAGGTCGAGAAGGCGCGCGGGGACATCCAGGCGGAGAAGGACCGTGCGGTGCAGGAGCTGCGCGCCCAGGTCAGCGCCCTGGTGGTCGACGCCGCCGGCAAGGTGCTCGGCGCCGCCCTCGACGAGAAGGCCCACGCACGGCTCATCGAGGAGTCGCTGCGACAGGTCTCCCCGGGGTCGTAGGGGATGGCCTCCGACGTGCTCGCGCGGCGCTACGCCGAGGCCTACTTCCAGCTCGCCAAGGAGGCGGGCAAGGTGGAGGAGTGGGGCGACGAGCTGGCCCGCGCGGTCGAGATGCTCGAGCACCCGGCGGTCGCCGAGGCGATGCGCAATCCCCGCGTCTCCCTCACCGATCGCGTCAGGCTGGTCATGGACCTCCTCGACGGCCTGGACCAACCCGTCCGCAACCTCGTCCGGCTGCTCATCGAGCGCGGTCGCAGCGGGATCCTGGGTGCGGTGCTGGACCATTACCGCGCCCTCGCCGACGCCGACTCCGGGATCATCCGGGTCCAGGTGACCGCGGCGGTGCCCCTCGACCCGAACCTCGAGCAGCACATCGCGGATACGCTGGGACAGCGGCTCGGCGGCCGCATCCAGACCACCGTCCGGCAGGACCCCTCGATCCTCGGGGGACTCATCATCAGAATCGGCGACCGCGTGATCGACGGCAGCCTGCGCACCCGGTTGCAGCAGCTGCGGGCCGCGCTCGCCTGACCCACCGCACCCGGGGGCGCAGGCGCCCGCACCACAAGGACGAGAGCGACAACTGATGGCAATCCGCAGTGACGAGATCGGCGAGATCCTGAGGAAGCGCATCGCCAGCTTCGAGGCCCCGGTGGTCGACGCCAATGAGGGCGTGATCACCTCGGTGGGTGACGGCATCGTCCGCATCTACGGCCTCGAGAAGGCGATGGCCGGCGAGCTCCTCGACTTCCCCGCCCCGGACGGAGGGCAGCCCATCGTCGGCCTGGCCCTCGACCTCCGTGAGGACGGCGTCGGCGCCGCGATCATGGGTCCCTACGAGCACCTCCAGGAGGGTGACACGGTCCGGACCACCGGCCGCGTCGCCCAGGTGCCGGTGGGGGAGGAGCTGGTGGGCCGCATCGTCAACGCGGTCGGCCAGGAGCTCGACGACAAGGGCCCGATCGAGACCTCGGAGACGCTGCCGGTCGAGCGGGTGGCGCCCGGCGTCATCTACCGCCAGCGCGTCGACACCCCGCTGCAGACCGGGATCAAGGCGATCGACGCCATGATCCCGATCGGCCGCGGCCAGCGCGAGCTGATCATCGGCGACCGCCAGACCGGCAAGACCGCCGTCGCCCTCGACGCCATCATCAACCAGAAGGGCACCGGCGTCATCTGCATCTACGTCGCCGTCGGCCAGCGCTCCGCGACCGTCGCCCAGGTGGCGGCGACGCTGCAGCAGTACGGCGCCATGGAGCACACCATCATCGTCGCGGCGACCGCCGCCGACCCCGCCGCGATGCAGTTCCTCGCCCCCTTCGCCGGCTGCGCCATGGGCGAGTACTTCATGAACAACGGCCGGCATGCGCTGATCGTCTACGACGACCTCAGCAAGCACGCGCAGGCCTACCGCCAGCTCTCGCTGCTGCTCCGCCGCCCGCCGTCGCGCGAGGCCTATCCCGGCGACGTCTTCTACCTGCACTCGCGCCTGCTGGAGCGGGCCGCGCGCATGGCCGACTCCGAGGGCGGGGGCACGCTCACCGCGCTGCCGGTGATCGAGACCCAGGCCAACGACGTCTCCGCCTACATCCCCACCAACGTCATCTCCATCACCGACGGCCAGATCTACCTGGAGTCCGACCTCTTCAACGCCGGCATCCGCCCGGCCATCAACGTCGGCATCTCGGTCTCCCGCGTCGGCGGTGACGCCCAGACCAAGGCGATGAAGCAGGTCGCCGGCCAGCTGCGCCTCGACATGGCGCAGTACCGGGCCCTCGCCGCCTTCTCGCAGTTCGCCTCCGACCTCGATCGCGCCACCCGGCAGCAGCTGGAGCGCGGCCTGCGGATGACCGAGCTGCTCAAGCAGCCGCAGTACGAGCCCATCCCCTTCGCCAAGCAGGTGATCGCGATCTTCGGCGGCACCCGCGGCTACCTCGACGATGTGCCCATCGACCGGGTCTCCGAGTTCGAGCGCTCGCTGCTCCGCTGGATCGACCAGAACCACCCGGAGCTCGAGAAGGACATCGAGGAGCAGAAGCGGATCACCGACGAGACCGACAGGGCGCTGCGCGCCGCCATCGAGGAGTTCAAGAAGGGATTCGCCGGCTGACGCGCATGTCGCGCGCGTCAGCTGACGGAAGAGACCACCAGATGAACGACGCTCAGCTCATGAAGATTCGGGACGCAGCCCCACCACAAGCCGAAGGCCGACGGCAGGAGGCCTTCTGATGCCGAGCCTGCGCGACGTCCGGCGTCGCATCCGCAGCGTCCAGAACACCAAGAAGATCACCAAGGCGATGGAGCTGGTCGCCGCATCCAAGATGCGGCGGGCGCAGGAGCGCGTCACCCAGGCGCGCCCCTACGCCGACGAGCTGTCCAGCATCATGGTCGAGCTGATGCGGCGCAACCCCGAGTACAAGCACCCCATGCTGGTGCCCCGCGAGGTGCAGCGTCGCGTGCTCATCCTCGTGACCACCGACCGCGGCCAGGTCGGCGGCCTCAACTCCAACAACGTCCGGCTGGCGGTGCGCGAGATCAACAGCGCGGGAGTTCCGGTCGGGGTCGTCACCATCGGCCGCAAGGGCCGCGACCTGATGCGCCGGCTCCGCAAGGAGCTGATCGCCGACCAGAGCATGCTCGGCGACCGCCCCACCATGGGCGACGTGCTCCCCGCGGTGCGGGTGGCGGTCGACGCCTACGTGGACGGCGAGGCCGACCAGGTCGACCTCGTCTACGCCCGCTTCGTCAGCACCGGCCGGCAGGTGGCGACGCTGACGCGGCTCATCCCCGTGGAGCCGCCCGAGGACGCTCCGAAGATCCAGGCCGACTTCCTCTACGAGCCCGAGCCCAAGGACGTGCTCGACGCCCTGCTGCCCCGCTACGTCGAGGGCCAGGTCTACCGGGCGGTGCTGGAGAACGCCGCCAGCGAGCAGGCGGCGCGGATGCAGGCGATGCGCAACGCCAGCGACAACGCCGAGGATCTGATCGGCGACCTCACCCTCACCGCCAACAAGGTGCGGCAGAGCACCATCACCACCGAGCTCATGGAGATCGTCAGCGGCGCGGCCGCTCTCGAGGGCTGAGGCCCCCAAATTCAGGAGTCCAATCACCACATGGCAATCGGGATCCCGGTCGATTCGCAGGAGCAGCAGGCCAATGCCCAGCTGGGGCGGGTGGCGCAGGTCATCGGCCCCGTCGTCGACGTCGAGTTCAAGGGCGACCGCGTCCCCGACATCCTCACCGCCCTCGAGGTCGTCCGCGAGGGCAGCCGGCTGGTCCTCGAGGTGCAGCAGAACCTCGGCAACGGCATGCTGCGCACCATCGCGATGGACACCACCGAGGGGCTCCAGCGCGGCGTCCAGGTGCGCGACACCGGCGCTCCCATCCGGGTCCCGGTGGGGAAGGAGACCCTGGGGCGGATGTTCAACGTCATCGGCGAGCCGATCGACGGCAAGGCCCAGGTCGAGCCCACCGCGTGGTGGCCGATCCACCGGCGCCCACCGTCGGTCGCCGAGCAGGAGACCGGCACCCAGATCCTCGAGACCGGCATCAAGGTCATCGACCTGGTCTGCACC